>JANTFU010000115.1 GCA_024763295.1 Anaerolineales bacterium | reverse complement strand
CCTCCTCGCCGCTGATATAGGGGACGACGTTGCCGAGAATATCGAGCGCAGGCACGCCCGGATAGCCCGCGCCGGAGATGGCTTGCATGGAAACGGCGAAAACTTTTTTGAGACCAAACTCTTTTTGCAAGGCTTTCAGGGCGATGGTCATGCCCGTGCTGGTGCAGTTTGGGTTGGTGACAATGAAACCCTCGCGCCGATTGGCGGCTTTTTGAGCGGGGATGAGCGCCGTATGCTCCGGATTGACTTCGGGCAGCAATATGGGCGTGAGCGGGTCTTCGCGGAATGCGCCCGCGTTGGTGCAAACCGCTGCGCCAGCCTGCGCGAAGCGCGGTTCGATGGTGTTGGCTTTTTCCTTGGGCAGGGCAGAGAAAACCAGCGGAGTTTGCACGGCTTCGGGCGTGGAGGGCAGCACTTCAAGATCGCGCACGTTGGCTGGGATGTCGGTGGGCAGCAGCCAGCTTTCGGCTTCGCCATATTTTTTACCGATGGTACGTTCCGAGCCGGTCACGGCGACAACTTCAAACCAAGGGTGGTTTTCGAGCAGTTGGATAAAGCGTTGTCCGACTGCGCCAGTGGCGGCGAGGACGGTGACGGGGATTTTTTTAGAAGACATAAGATATTAGACCCAAGATTTAAGAGAGGAGATTGAGTAAGGCGACAGGTTATCGTCGCCTGTATCGAAATCGTAGCGAGTTTTGCATCTGTCGCTTTGGTTTCGATGCGCAGACGTACGATGATGCAGTACTTCTGCTACTCAACCGCTGCTAGATTAACTCGCAATAAAGTGATGCAGCGTTTGTACCGCTTTTTGGGCACCTTCGCTGGCAACGATCAGGCTGATTGCCACTGCCGATGAGCCTTGTGCAATGGCGTAAACGTTCAAATTTGCCGCGCCGAGCGCGCTGAAAATTTTCCCTGCCACACCGGGGGTTTGTTGGAGACCGTTGCCAACGGCGGTAATGATCGCAACTTCGTCGCTTGCCCAGATGCGGTCGATGTCGCGTTGTTCGAGTTCTTCGGTAAAGGCGTGGTGTAACGATTCCAGTACCGTTTCAACGGCTTCGTGCGGCACGGAGAAGGAGATGCTTTGCTCGGACGATGCCTGTGTGATCAGTGGGACGCTTGTCCCCGTCGCGGCGACTGCGCCGAATGTCCGCGCCGCAACGCCCGGCACCCCCAACATGCCGCGCCCCTCGACGGTGATAACCGACTGATGCTTAATGGCTGTAACCGCTTTGACGATTTGGTTAGAAGCGTTTTGCGGGTCTTCGGTTTTCTCGTTGCCCTCTTTCGCTGTTCTCCCGTCCTTGTCAGCGAGAACGTAGGTGCCTTTTTCTTCCGGCGCAAAGGTGTTGCAAATGCGGACGGGGATGCCCAACTCGACGACGGGGCGCACGGCTTTGGGATGCAGGACTTTTGCCCCAAAATAAGAGAGTTCTGCCATTTCGCGGTAGCTAACTTCGGGGATGGTGCGCGCGGTCGGCACAATGCGCGGATCGGCGGTCATCACGCCGGTTACGTCCGTCCAAATCCAGACCTCGTCAGCGGGCAGGGTCGCGCCGATAATCGCGGCGGAATAGTCGCTGCCGCCGCGTCCCAGCGTAGTGGTGATCCCATCTTCGGTCGCGCCGATGAAGCCTGTCAGAACGGGGATTTGCCCTTGGGCTAGAAGCGGCTTAATGATCGTTTTGATGTTTGCTTTGGTTTTCTCCAAGTCCGGGTGTGCGCTTTGGAAATCATCGTCTGTGACAATTAAATGCGTTGTCTCGATGAACTGAGATGGTGCTCCTGCGGCTTGTAAGGCAGCGGCAAGCAGGCGCACCGAGAGCCGCTCGCCGAGCGAGACGACCGCGTCCATGGCGCGGGGTGTCGCTTCGCCCAAAACGCGGATGGCGCGGCAAAGATTGGCGAAATCCGCGCTGAGATGTTTGATCTCTTGCTTGACTTGCGCTTGCTGGGCGGGGCTTTTGATTAGCTTTTCGGCAATCTCGAAATGCTTTTTGACCAGTTCGCTTTCGGTTTGGGAGATGAAAACTTCATCGCCGCGCACCGCCCGCGTCGTACTCTCGACGAGCAGGTTGGTCACGCCCGAAAGTGCGGACGTGACCACAACGACATTTTCCCAATCTGCCTGACTGGCGCGGATATTGGCAACCGCTTGCGCCATCGCTTCGGCTGTGCCGACGGAGGTGCCGCCGAATTTCATCACGAGGGTGGATGGTTTTTCTTTTGTCATAGTGCGCCACAATTCTGGCGGCGGTTGAGTAGCGAAAGTACAGCTTTATCGGGCTTGCGCGTATCGAAACCAGAGCGGATTTTTGCAGTCGCTCGGTTTCGATACGACTGACGGTAGTGCTGTCAGTCTACTCAACCAGCGCTGTGATTAATCTTCCAATAAAAGTTTTCCATACGCATTCAAGGCGTCATAATACGGCTTAATGCTGGGAATATAGTGCCGTTCCTGTGATGAATGCGGACCGATGCCGCTCTGACCCCAGACCACGCCTTGACCATCGGGGGCGAAACGCGCCGAGGTGCCGGGTAGCTTGCGTCCAAGCCGCGCTTTTTCGCCCGAAGCAAGCTCAACAGCGGCAACCAACTTTTTCAAATAAGGATTCTCAGGGTCACAGGCGATGCCGCCCTCCATCGCACCAACGCGGATTTCCAAGCCTTTTTCCTCGCAATAGGCTTTGGCGTCATCCACCAGCGCATCCAAATTGTCTTGCGGAATGCTGCGAATCTCAACGCCAAGCACGCCGTAATCGGCGGTGATATTGTAGACATCGGGGGTGCCGACCTGAATGAAGGGGAAGCGGATTTGGGATTTCCAGCCGTCGCTGCTTTCGAGCGTGAGGTATTTTTCTGCCAATTCGCGCAGTTTTGCGCGTGCGCCGATGAGCTGATCGGAGAGATCGGCGTGTGCGCCCGCGATGCCGGAGTGACCGCGCTGCCCGGTGGCGACGATGTCGAAGCGCATTGCGCCGCGATTCTCGGTGCAGATTTCGCCCCAGAGCGCATTGCCTTTTTCTTCCGTGCGTTCACCGGCTATAAAGATTTTTGGCGTGTAGTCACTCTCGTCTACCAAAATTTTCAGTATATGGGGTGTTCCCATCGGCTCGCCTTCGCCGTTCTCTTCGTTGCCAATCAGCATCAGGTTGACAGGAGGGTAGGGAGGTCCCTGCTTGAGGGTGTCTTTCATCCAGACCATATAGGTGGCGACGACGGTTTTCATATCGCCTGCGCCGCGTCCCCAGAGGTAGTCATCTTTGACAAAGGGTTTGAATTGCTCGTCATCCGGCTCCGGTTCGACCACATCGAAGTGACCGCTCAACATCACGGGGGCGAGTTCCTGCCCAGGGAAGCCAACCAGCATGGATGGATATTTCTCCTGATCGAAGAACCGTACAGAAAGCCCGTGGCTTTGCAAATAGTCGTAGATAAAGACGGCGGCGCGATGCACTTCATCAAGGCGTTCGTTTGGAGAGGCTGTGACAGATGGAATGCGAATTAAGCGCTTGGCAAGGTCAACAATTTCACTGGTGGTATCGGTATAGTTCACGTTAATTAAATTCTCCTGTTTGGGTTGGAATCGGATCGGGGCTTGTCTATCTTTGTGGGCATGACTGCGTAATTTGTAGAGCACATCACCGAGTTTTTCTTTTTCTTCATCCCAGAGCGCCACGCTGGAGGCAATGCTCTCAATCTCATCGGCGATCTCTTTCTCGTGGGCCTCGATGATAGACAAGAGAAGGTCTTGCGGAACTTCTTCACGGTCGCCGATTTCGGCGCGCACGGCTTCGCGCAGGCGGTCGGCGGTATTTGGCGCGCCAGCGACCATTTCTGTGAGCGGGTGCAGGTCTTCCCAGTATCCCAGCGCTTCTGCCAGCGGGCGCACTTCTTCGAGCGTCCAGCGTAGAAAATCGCGCATTTTTATGGGTTTGCCGGTGAAGGGATTTGCAATTTTGGCGTGCAAGCCATCTTTGGCTGCCAGAATCTCGTTTTGACGTGCTAGGCGAATATCTTCACTGTCATAACGGAATGCGCGCCCAAATTCAGAATCGGCGTATATGCGTGTAATCAATAAGGTCTTTAACGTCATATTGGCTAAAGCTAAACTCAAAGGATTACCACCGTCGTCCGTACGGACTTCTACACGCGTCATTGGCAAATCTATTCGCGCCAGCATATTCTGGATTTCGATTTGTTGCGCCATTTCATCAAGCGAGTTCGCTTCGCCCGCTGCATATAAGCCGCTGGAGTAAAGCTGCTCCAGTTGGGCGCTGGTGACATCAATCAGGCTTTCGACGCGTTCTTCCAGCGAACGCGCTCGCACGGGAATCCAATTATTATTGCCAAAACGCACGCCGCGTCGCACAAGGTCATAAGAATTTTGAATATAATCTTGATGCGAGCGATAAATATCCGGAATATCAAGAATAGCAGGCTTGGGGAAGGTTTGATGGCGCAGAGAATTTTCTTCGGTCATCAAAACGACCGCTTTGCTATTTCGCACAGCGGCTTTGAAGGGGGAGGCAGCGGATGTCGCCACAAAAAGCGGGGCAAAGGCTCGCAGGACGCGCGTCAACGTGATGTAGACGTCGTTCTTATAGTTGTCGAGCAACTTTCCAGCGCGTTCCCCAGCCGAAAGGTGCATAAAATCCCATGCCAGGAGCGGTTCGGGCAGCGATAAGTTCGTATGATTCCCTGCCGTTCCCAGCGTATCGCCGTACATATCCACACATTTTTCGATATAGCGGCGTTTTGCCAAATGCCAGCCGCCGGGAATAGAATCATAATTTACGCTCGTTTTATAGGGCAACACACCCTGCCAGAGATGCAACCTTTCATTAAAGGCTTGCCCCGCCTTATGGAGCGCATTCAGCGCCACGCCCTGCAAAATCCGCCCTTCGTAGATCGCCCCGCGCGGCGAATAGTAGGGATTTGTGCCCCATTCCAACATCCACTGAAAGGCTTCCAGGTCGGTCAGCGGGAAAACGCTCTCAGGAATATAATTTTCACGCAGATAATCGACAAAAGATTCCTTGCTCGGACCGGTGCCCACCGTTAGCAGTGGGCGCAGATCGGAATCGAGCAGGAAAAGCTCAATTTCCATGCCGCAGATACCATCTTTGGGGAATTCCTTACGCGCGGTTTCGATGGAGAGTTGATATTTTTTAACAAATTGATTGAGATCATAAGACATGCGGGACGCTCCTGTTTTTGATTTGGTATCGTTATGGACAAAGACCTGACAGGTTTTCAAAACCTGTCAGGTCTGCCCGAATTTATTTGAGTGCCTCTAACCCTGCTAACAAACGCTCTGCCGCGCCCAACGTGCGTTCGGGCGGCGTAGCATACGAGAAGCGGACCCACTCTCCGCCAAATTTTGAGAAGAAAACCCCCGGCACAATCGCCACGCCATGCTCTTCTGCCAGATATTGTCCGAGCGCTTCGCTATCTTCCCAGCCTTTGGCTTTGAGCCATTCCCCAACGTGGATAAAGGCATAATAGCCTTTGCCGAGAATATATTTGAAACCTTTTTCACTTAAGAATTTTTGCAAGACTACGCGGCTGGCATTGGTCGGCTCGACGATGGAACGGCTGGCTTCCTTGTAGCCCATCTCATAAGCCGCTATCGCGACAGCCGTACCATAAAAAGGCGGGATGATATTGTGCGAGGCTCGCGCCGTGATGAATTTGGCAACTTTTTCAGGCACAACCAGATGCGCGCTGCGCACGTTCGAGGCGCCAAGGCTTTTCGTAAGCCCGTCGAGGAAAATCAGGCGTTCGCGTTCTTCGGGCGTGAACTCGCGCACAAAGGCATTGATGTCCATCGGCTCTTCGTCGGTGACTTGGTGATAAATCCAATCGTAAAGCACGAAGGCGACACCGGCTTCGAGGGCGGCTTTGCCGAGGGAGACCTGCTTTTCTAACGAGATGGTTTTACCGGTCGGGTTGTCGGGGTTGGTCACCACCATCCCTGCGATTTTGCGCCCGGATTTTGCGGCGAAATCCACGCTGGCTTGGATGCCTTCTTCGCTGTAAGTCCAGCCCTCTTCTTCGTGACCGGGGGCAAGCATCACGTTTGCGCCGATGCCGTAGGGACCCCAGTTGTACGAGATCCACGGGACGCGAGAGACGAGCAGGGCGTCACCTTGGCGTCCATATCCGAGAGAGAGCATTGCTTCGTAGGCTTTAACGAGACCATCGCGTCCGCCGACGGTGGCGATCACGTTAGCGGGAGCAAGCCCCAGGTCGGGTTCGAAGCCCCAGTATTTTTCCGCCACAACTTCACGGAATTTGGTTGTCCCAAAGGGGGAGTCGTATCCCGTGCCGTGATCCTTCTGTAGCTGTGCAGCGCGTTCCAAAATTTCGGGCGGGGTGCCGGGCAGGCTGGCGCCGCCGTCGCCTTGCGAAGCGTCGAAAACGGGGCTGCCGGGGTTCTTTTCCTGATAAGTTTTAAGCGATTTTTTGATGAGGAACATGCGCGAAGCGGGGATTTCTTTCATCTTGGAAAGATGGTCGCTGGCGGGGACGAGGTTTTCATCGGGAACGACGTAGACGGGTTGGTCGGGTGATACAGACATGGTTTCTCCTTTTGTTTTTTGCACAAAAAAACGCCCCGTTTTTGCGGGGCGTTTTGCGTTATTGGACAAGTTTTTTTCTGCCTGCCTAAAGATGCGCGTCAACGTCCCGTGACGGAGTGCGGGTATCGGTATTACGCATATTTGTGGTGGTGAGCAGGTTGACGTTTTGCATATCGGGCGGAACTATATCACCCGCATCGGGATGCGTCAAGCCGATTGTGAAAAATTTATCAAATCTTTATTATGCTAATGCAGCGCGGCAATAGATTCCTACGCTGCCCTCGGCGCAGATTTCTTCCATAAAGCGCCGCCGAGGACGGCGGCTAGAGCCAAGAGGTTAGAATAGATTAAATCAGTCATAAAATTTACCACCTAAAGAAAAAGGTGGTCAAGTGAGATTATCTCCAACCGACTCGGTGCGGGCTGGAAGCCCTTCCTCATGGCATGAAAGTCCCGTAGGGACTAAAAAAACATAGCCCA
>JANTFU010000114.1 GCA_024763295.1 Anaerolineales bacterium | reverse complement strand
CGTTATCAAGGGTGGCGACAAAAACTTCGGCGGGTGGCAGGGTAACGTAGAGGACTTCGCCTTCCAATTGCATACTTTCTGGAGTAATTTTTTCCATATCGATTCCCGCAATAACAATGCCATGCGCTACAAAAAGCAGTCGATCGCCAAAGAGGAAGCCAAGTGTCCCCTGCCCTGTTTCGGCGGTGATGACTTTTTCGATGCTGTATTGAATGGTTTCAAGACGTGCTAAGCCTTTTACATCGTTGATAACGGTAATCGGATCGGCGATGACGGTTGGGGTGGGGTTCATAAGTTCAGAAACCTGCGTTTGCATGGCGCGATTGGCATCCGAAAGCGGCTGGATGGCTTGCTGTGCTTGGTCTGCACTCTGTTGTATAGATTGAACAACGGTATAAGCACCGACCGCCACGATGATGATTAATAAAATAGAGACGATATTTTTCACAGAATTCTCCTTCGGCGTGCTGGGGCAAGTCTTGAAATAAGGTGAAAAAATTATAACATTCCCTATCCTTATGTCACTTGCCTTATGTGCAATTTCACGATATTATCGCGTTTACAAGGTTGAAAAGTTCAACCGTAAACCATTTTCATTCATGAAAGAAGGAGAAAAACATGAAGAAAGTATCGTATTTGCTCTTTGCCATGCTTGTCATTGGCGCATTGGTTCTTGCTGCTTGCGGCGCGCCCGCAACCGAAGCGCCGGCAGAAGAACCCGCTGCTCCCGCAGCAGAAGAGGGTGCATTGCCTGACCTCGGCGGTCGTGAAATCACTGTTACCGTCGAAAATGCTTATTTGCCCTTCAACTATATTGATCCTGAAACCGGCGAAGGCGCTGGCTGGGATTATGAAATTTGGAATGAAATGTGCAATTTGCTTAACTGCACCCCAAAATTTGTTGAATCGGCATGGGAAGGCATGATTCAAGCTGTTGCTGACGGTCAATTTGATGTCGGCGCTGACGGTGTTACCATCACCGATGATCGCGCTGAAATCGTAGATTTCTCGATGGGCTATGTCGCCATTGAACAGCGTTTGCTTGTCCGCGCTGATGAAGACCGCATTACCGGTATTCAAGATATCGTTGACAATCCTGACCTGAAACTTGGTACCCAAACCGGCACTACCAACTACGAGACCGCGTTGAACTATCTGCCCGCTGACCGCATCGAAGCCTTTGAACAGTTCCCCTTTGCTGTACAGGCGTTGCTCGCCGGCGATATTGATGCTGTTATCATGGACGAAACCGCCGGTCAGGGTTACTTGGGCGAAAATGCTGAATCCCTGAAACTCGTTGGTGATTCTCTCTCCAGCGACCAACTCGGCTTCATCTTCCCCAAGGGCAGTGACTTGGTCGAACCGACCAATGCCGCGTTGAAGGTATTAATGCAAAACGGTTTCCTCGAAGAACTCAATAAAAAGTTCTTTGGTCCTGATTTCAATGTGACCTATGACGATCTCTTCCCGCCCGAGATCGGTTCTGAAGATCACCCGATCAAGGTTCTATTCGTTCCCTCTGTAGATACCGGCGTAATCGTTAGCGGTGGTGAAATTATGGCTGACGCTTTGAAAGAAGCCACCGGCTTGAATTTTGAAGTGGTTGTCCCGACTTCTTATGCAGCTACGATCGAAGAAATGTGCGCTTCCCCCGAAGATACCATGGGCTTTATCCCCGGTTTGGGCTACGCACTTGCTAACCAACGCTGTGGCGTGGATGTTGCCTTCAAAGCCATCCGCTATGGTTTCCCGGTATACTTCACCCAATTCCTCGTTGCTCGCGATAGCGACATCAAGAGCTTTGAAGATTTAGCAGGCAAGACTTGGGGTTATCCGGATGCTGGCTCTACCTCCGGTTATATGGTTCCTGTGACCATGTTCCAAAAAGCCGGTATTGAACCCGGTGAAACCGTTGAAACCGGTGGACACACCGCAGCCGTCAAAGCCGTTTATAACGGTGAAGTTGACTTCGCAACCACCTACTTCAGCGTTCCCCTTTCCCCTGAATCTGATGGCGGTCCTTGGTGGACTTATCAGGACTGGCTGGATGGCAAAGTCACCGAAGATATGTACGATATTCCTGACGATGTCATTGATAGCTGTGCCCTGAATGACGAAGGCAAACTCTACTGTGGCGAATGGCGTCCTTTGGATGCTCGCCCCAATATCCGCGAAGAGGCTCCGGATGTCATCCAAAAGCTGGCTATCCTAACCATCTCCGACCCGATTCCGAACGACACCATGTCCTTCGGTCCTGATTTCCCCGAAGACCTGCGCGCTCAAATTGAAGATGCTTTGGTTGCTTTCTCTGCGACCGACGCATGGGCAGATTCGATTGGGAATAATGACTTCTATGGCTGGACAGGCATCGAAAGCGCTACTGATGCTGAATACGACTTCGTCCGTGAAATGGTGCAGGCAGTTGGCATCACTTTGGAAAATCTCGGCGAATAAACCTCCCCTATAGTTCAGTCCCAGACAGGGTTTTTCCCTGTCTGGGACTTTTTTTTCGTTAGCTCTTTTGCAAAAGAAAAGTCTGTTTTCGCCCCTCTTTACGTTATCCTCGACACAGACTTCTCGCACATACGCTACGGAGAATAGCAACAGAGCACTTATGTAAAAGGCTATTGATAAATTCTTTCGTTTCTTTGATTTTTATGGGACTGAAATCTTCGTTTATCACGGTACTATTCGAGTATGCTTTGCAAAGTTCACAGATTTCGTAGAACTTTTTCTTTTTTCAAAAAACTGTGTAGGCAATAATCTTTATGCTGAACTTTAGCCCAAATAATTCAAAGAATCACTGTTTAAAGAGATGGCAAGAGGACGCTTTGTCTTCCTTGCTAGGGCTTATTAAACAGCTTCTTATGTTCTTACCCCATGGTGGTTACTTATGCTAAGCATTAAAAATCTGACCAAAATTTATGACGGCGGCGTTAAAGCATTAAATGACGTTAGCTTTGACGTGCCGCAAGGAGAGTTTTTAGCCGTCATTGGGCTAAGCGGCTCCGGCAAATCGACATTATTGCGTTGTATCAACCGTCTGATTGAACCAACCGACGGCGATATTTTTTGGGAGGGGATGAATATTGCCAAGGCAAACGATGATGAACTTCGGCTTGTGCGCCGTCGTATCGGGATGGTTTTTCAGCATTTCAACTTGGTACATCGTTCATCTGTTTTAACAAATGTCCTTTCAGGACGCCTGGGATATGTAAACCCCGCGATGAGCGTTTTTAATCGTTTCCCGAAAAGTGATATAGAGAATGCGATGAAACAGTTGGAGCGTGTCGGGATTGCCGACAAAGCCCATCACCGCGCAGACGAGCTTAGCGGTGGGCAGCAACAACGGGTCGGAATCGCTCGCGCGATGATGCAAAATCCGGCAATTATCTTGGCGGATGAGCCGGTAGCCAGTTTGGATCCGGTCTTAGCGCATTCCATCATGCAATACTTGGAAAAAATCAATAAAGAAGATGGCGTTACCGTTTTATGCAGCTTACACTTCCTAGATTTGGTGCATCGCTACGCCGATCGTGTGGTTGCATTGAATAACGGTCAACTGATGTTTGACGGTAAACCGGACGAAATTGATGATGAGAAATTCAAAGAAATCTATGGGCGCGAAGCCGAGCGTGTCGGGTAGGAGACAACATGAAAAAGAAACGTACTTTACTACACTCTTTGGGCGTTGGCTTGGCTGTAGTTTTGGCTTTGGTGGCTTATGCTTATGGTTTTCAGGTCACTAAAGTAGATTTGGCTGAAACAAAGTCGGAACATCGTCAGGAACAATTAACGCGTATTTTGCGCGCTTTAGCCCATCCGCAATTATTTGAATATGATACCGAAGATCACATGGTTTCTTTGCCTGTTATGGTACCTTGTCCTGATGCAGGCTTCGAAGCACCGACACCAACTGATACAAGCGAGCCTTATATCACCATGACCCCCGCCTGTGCCGAACCGCGAGCAAAAGTGATGATTGAAGGCTTTAATTTTGAGCCTTACGGAACGGGACCAATCAACTTTTTGCCTAACGGTAGCGATGTAAATTTGCAGATTGGCAAAATTGAAGCGGATGAAAACGGTCATTTTGAAGTAGAAGTTCGCCTATCAAACCGACCGAGCGAAGAAGTACAAGAAATTCAAGCAATTACCCGCACCAAAGTCGGCGCGCCAAGATGGACACAGACAGCCCGCGATACTTGGGATAAAATTGTTGAGACGGTATTTCTCGCGTTGTTGGCGACTACTTTTGGTACCTTGTTGGCTATTCCGCTAAGCTTTATTGCCGCCCGCAACCTGATGAAGGATGTAAAAAATTCCCTTTTGGGCATGTCATTAGCGATTCTTTTCATCCCCGTTGGGGCATACATAGGGATTTTAATTTCCAAGTGGCTTTCAACATTAAGTCAAAACCTAACTTCGAGCACCTTGCTCACCTTCGTTGGTTTTGTGCTGGGCGCAGTTATCACTTGGTGGGGCATCCGCCGAGAAATGAATCGTGATGAAGATAGCATTGCCAACCAAAAAATTGCTCGCGGACTAGAGATGCTTGTCATTGGACTAATTGGCGTTCTCACTAGCTACTTGCTTTCTGCCCTCGCGATGAATGTCGGGGAATATCTCTCTGAGCATTTAGGCTCGCTGGGCTTTTTGGGGCGCTTCATCCGTGACTTGGGTGATATTCTAGGCATGGCAATTGGCGTAATGACCGCACTGACAGGCGCTGGAATTTTGAGCGGCTTTGCGAGCAAATCTGCCTTGAAGTTAAACCGGAAGGCAGATGGCGTCATCCATATTTTGCAAATTGTCCTCACAGCCGCAGCCGGCGCTTTCCTTTTCTGGTTGATTGCATTGGTCTTGAACTGGTTCTACCAATATAATAATTATCAGGCGTTATATTGGTGGGCGGTGATTCTCGGCGGATTAGGCGGTTTAGCACTGGGAATTTTCACCAAACCTCGTCAGACCATGCCGACCGGTTTGGTTGTCTATTTTGCCGTTCGCACTGTCTTCAACGCAATCCGCTCGATTGAGCCGCTCGTTTGGGCAATCATTTTCGTCGTTTGGGTTGGGATCGGTCCCTTCGCCGGTTCGATGGCGCTGGCGTTACATACCATCGCGGCGCTGGGCAAGCTCTACTCCGAACAGGTTGAAAACATCATGGAAGGACCTTTAGAAGCGATCCAGTCTACAGGCGCAAACCGCTTGCAGACAATTATCTACGGGGTTATCCCGCAGGTTGTGCCGCCTTACGTCTCATTCACCATGTATCGCTGGGATATTAACGTGCGTATGTCCACCATCATCGGTTTTGCGGGCGGTGGCGGTATCGGCTTCCTCCTGTTGCAAAACATCAACTTGCTAAACTACCGTGCCGCCAGCGCACAGATGTTGGCTATTGCTATCGTCGTTGCGGCGATGGACTATATTAGCTCGGCTGTTCGCGAGCGATACGTTTAATCATCTACGAGACACGCGGTTTTTTCTCCGCGAAGGCGCATTTTTCTCTGGCGAGCCTTTGTAAATTAGACCCACAAAATCAAAAAATGAGTGTCTTCTCCAGACTTCCGAAGTTTTGAAAACTTCGGAAGTTTGCTTTTTAAGGTAAAATCGCGCAATGTTAAGTTGGCTCCGCAAGCTCTTGCTTGTACTCAAAAAACTCATTTTG
This sequence comes from Anaerolineales bacterium, assembly GCA_024763295.1. Taxonomy (GTDB): domain Bacteria; phylum Chloroflexota; class Anaerolineae; order Anaerolineales; family Villigracilaceae; genus Desulfolinea. The sequence continues at coordinate 1,406 of JANTFU010000114.1, read as the reverse complement.
TTTGCAATTAAACTTCTTTTTATACTTGCTATACTCGGGGGCGGCATCCTGCTTTTTGCGCGGTTAATGACCACCTTGCACAGCCGAGGGCGCATCTACAAAGCCGAAGATGCCCCACATGCGCCGGTCGCGATTGTTTTTGGCGCGGGACTCTATCGTGATGGCAGTCCCACGCCCGTTTTACGGGACCGGGTTCAGGCGGCGAGCGATCTCTACTTCCAAGGTAAAGTCGATAAAATTCTGATGAGTGGAGATAATCGCTTTGTGGATTATGATGAACCGTCCGCCATGCTGGAATACGCCGTTGGACTGGGAGTGCCCGCCGATGACATTGTGCGCGATTACGCGGGACGCCGCACCTACGATACTTGCTACCGCGCAAGGGAAATTTTCGGCGTCGAGGAGGCGATTCTTGTTACCCAAGCGTTCCACCTGCCGCGCGCGCTTTATCTCTGCGATCAACTCGGCGTCGATAGCAATGGCGTTAGCGCCGACTTGCGTTATTATTTGAAACGCTCGCGGATTTTTTGGAATATCCGCGAAACGCTTGCCACTGTAACCGCGCTCTGGGATGTGCATATTTCGCATCCGCTGCCCGTGCTTGGTGAATATGAGCCTATTTTTGATGAAGCAGGAAATAGCAATAGTGAAAATTAGTGACCTGAACTTGCAATATATCGTCGATGAAAAGGGTAAAAAAGTCAGCGTTATTTTGCCGATTGAAGCATTTGAAGCCTTATTGGAAGATATGGACGATCTTGCAACCATATTAGAGCGGCAAGACGAAGAAACGATTTCTCACGAAGAAGTTATTGGAAACTTGAAAGTATTGGGGATGCTATAACCCACGTAACACGTTTCACGTTTCACGCAGGAAACGACACCCCACAAACACAAAACCAAGGAGATAAAATGGAACGCTCAGAAGCTCTCGCGCTCGTGCGCGAATTTGTAAAGAACGAAAATTTGGTCAAGCACATGCTCGCGGTTGAAGCTGCCATGCGCTGGTATGCCGAAAAACTGGGAGAAGATGCCGATTTGTGGGGTGTGGTCGGCTTATTGCACGACTTCGATTGGGAAATCCACCCTACGCTGGAAGAACACCCCACAGCGGGTGCGCCCATCTTGCGCGAGCGCGGCGTTTCGGAAGAAATCGTGCGCGCCATCTTGAGCCACGCCGATCACACCGGCATCCCGCGTGAGACAACCATGCAAAAAGCCCTCTTCGCCTGTGACGAGATTACCGGACTTATCACCGCCACCGCATTGGTGCGTCCCTCGCGTTCGTTGATGGACTTGAAGGTCAAATCCGTTAAAAAGAAATGGAAAGACAAATCCTTCGCCGCTGGCGCTAACCGCGCCGAAATGGAGCAAGGTGCCGCAGAGTTTGGCGTGGAACTCTGGGA
>JANTFU010000113.1 GCA_024763295.1 Anaerolineales bacterium | reverse complement strand
TTTGCCAATACAGTGATGTTTCGGGCATCTTCTTCGCTAAAAGCATCTGTTTGGGCGCTGATGATGCTGACGACGCCCAACAAGCGATTTTCACGAAAGACCGGCACGAATAAAGCGGAGCGAAGCGTTTCATCGGTTGGTACCCAGCGCGGTTCATCTTTTGTATTGGGAATAATGAGCGCCTGACGCGATTCCCCGACAACCCCGATCAAACCTCGCTCTTCTCCCAAACGAAACGTCAATATTTCTTTGATCTCAGCAGGATGTTCTTGCTCACTGCTCTCCAGCAAGGTAAATAATTTGTGGTCTTCATCGTATTGGAAGAAATTCGCTTGTTGATAGCCGGCAGTTTCAACAATGGTGCGCAGCGCCTGCAAGATTAATTCTTCGGCTGGCTTTAAAACAGCCATTTCATTACTAATCTGGTAAAGCCCCTCCAATCGCTTTTTAGATTGCTGGAGTTGCAGCATTTTATCTTCGAGCTTGCGAATCAATGCTTCGCTATACTCTTTGTAATACATCTCTTCTTTTTCAATTGACACATGCTGCGCAACAACTTTTCCAGCCTCGTACTCTTTAATGACCTCTTGAATCTGTTTTACAAAGACATCCGGTTCGCTTGGTTTGGCGATAAAACGTGCCGCGCCCAGACTGAGGGCAAAGGCTTCATCTTTAGAATCGGTGTACGTTGCTGTATAAAAGACAAAAGGGATTTCTTTTAAGAGATTATTTTTCATCCATGCCCGACATAAAGCAAACCCATCCATTAGCGGCATCAGGATGTCGGAAATGATCATATCCGGCGGGGCATTATGAGCCGCCTCCAGCGCGACCACCCCGTTGGATGCCAACACAACTTCAAAGCCGTTGCCCTTCAGGAGCGTTTCAAGTAAATACAGATTTTGCTGATTGTCATCCACGATGAGAATTTTTCTTTGCGCGGACATCTTAAGTTCTCCTTTGAGATAAAGGCAGGTAGGTTTCGATTTCGGCGATAAAAGTTTCGGGATCGATGGGTTTTTCAATATAACCGGAGCAACCCGCATTCAGGATTCGTTCCCGGTCTCCCGTCATCGCATAGGATGTGACCGCCACGATGGGAATCTGTCCTAAATCCCCGTTCTCCCGCAATTTCCGAGCAATAGCGTACCCGTCCATGCCGGGAAGTTGGATATCGAGCAAGATCAAATCGGGTTTATGTTCGTAAGCTAGCGTAATGCCCCTCTCCCCATCGCGTGCCTGAAGCACCAGATAGCCGTGTTTTTCCAAGATAAATGTGAGCAAATAAATATTTTTTTCGTTATCTTCAATAACCAGAATTTTAGTTGTCATCAGGCGTCCTTTCTACGGGTAAGCTAAAGCTAAAAACACTTCCTTTTTGATATTCACTTTCGACCCAAATCTTACCACCGAGTAATTCAAGTAGGTGGCGGCAAATTGATAATCCCAGCCCCGTGCCGTCGTGTTCACGGGTAATCCCCGTATCAATTTGTTTAAAGGGTTCAAATAATTTTTCCACATCTTCGGAACGGATTCCAATCCCTGTATCAGCTACCCGTATCACCAGCATTTTATCTTCATAAAAACTTTCAATGCGTACCTCGCCCTGATCTGTAAATTTGACGGCATTGCTCAGTAAATTGATGATAATCTGCTCTACTCGTCTTTGGTCGCTAATGATCTCGCCAACCTGCGGTGCGATTTCGATGGATAAGGATAACTCCTTCTTGGTTGCCAAAGGCTTGATTCTCTCTACAGTCTTGTGAATAGCCGCGCGGATATCAAAGGGTTCAAACCGGACTTCAACTTGCCCGGCTTCGATTTTCGAAATATCCAAAATATCATTAATCAAATTAAGCAAATGCCGGGCGCTGTCTTGCACCATTCCTAATTGTTTCGCCTGTTCAGCATTGAGCGACCCAACCAGCCCCTGCAATAAAATACCGGTAAAGCCGATGATCGAATTCAGAGGCGTGCGCAGTTCGTGTGACATAATCGCTAAAAAAGCCGATTTGAGTTGATCTGCAGATTCTGCTTTTTTAACAGCATTTTGCAAATCTTCCGTCAGGGCGATCATGGCGCGGGTAAGAGTTTCGCTTTCAGCAACACGCTCATTCAGTTCCGCTGTTCGTTCAGCAACGCGTTGCTCCAGATCGGTAGCATACTGCCGGATTTCTTCATAAAGCAGCGCGTTTCTCAAACTAACAGACACGGTATTGGTCAGCGTTTCCAGAAACTCGGCTTGCGTTTCAAAGTCGCGTTCTTCATCCGATGCCAGCCCGATAACACCAATCACTTCATTATCGCTCAATAAGGGTAAGGCGGCAAAGGAGTGCGCCCCAGCCTCTTTACATTCATTCCAAGTACAACGCATATCCTGATAAAGATCTTTGGAATACAAGGCTCTTTTCTTTGTGACTGCCGACCCACACAGACATTCGCCAATCCGATGTTCTGGAAACTCGCCAAGCCGAATGACGGCTTCTTCGGGAGCAATCATTTTTTTTATCAATCGGTCACCATCCCGCAGAAAGAAGTATGCCAAGTCAGGATGGCTGGCATTCAAGACCCCTTTCATGCTGGCAGAGACGACTTCGTCTAGCGAGAGGGTTGCGCTAACGTCCTGTCCCAAGACGTTGAGCGCTGCCAGCTCTTCAGCGCTGCGTTCCAATTGAACGACGTGGTGCTGAGAAGCCTCGAATAATTGAACATTCTCGATGCTTAACACGGATAGGTTGGCTAAGGTACGACATAAGGCAATCTCGGTCTCGGAAAGCGCACGCGGCTCTCCAGTAGAGGTCGCGATAAGTATGCCTAAGGCTTCCGTTCCGGCTAAGAGCGGCAAGTAAAGAATCGAACGTAAATCATATAAATCGCTGACGGCTCGTTCTACCGGTGTCAGATCGGCTGTTGCGGTGTCGGGCAGAAAAACGGGCAAGCCCGTGTCAATAGTTTCGCGGAGGTGAGGGTGGTCAGCCAACTGCGCATTGCGCCATTCATCGGGAAATTGCGGGGAGAGCGGAGGCGTGGTCGCCCACAGATGCAATATTTCACCATTGAGTAGATAAACGGCGGCGCTCTTCAATTCCGTCAGTGCGACGACGCTGTCAACGCTTGCCTGCAATACGTTGCCCATATCCAGTGTAGAGGCGAGAGCCTGACTGCTCTGCAAAAGCGTAGCCAGCGCTGCACTGTGACGGCGGATTTCATCTTCTGCCTGCTTGCGTACGGTGATATCTGTCACAGTACCCTGATAATGCGTTATCACTCTATTTTTGTCGCGTCGAATTCGGGTGGCGTTGTCTGTCCAGCGGATTTCTCCTGATTTCGTCAAGATGCGATATTCTTGTCTAAATTCGTTTTCTCCACGCGCAGTGTACGCGGCGACTTCACGCTCAACCCACGGCAGGTCATCGGGATGGATAATCCCTACATAGGAAATCCGCCCCTCGGTAAAATCTTCCGGTTCATAACCAAGTTGTCGAACACTCTCGGAGACATATTCAACCGGCCAGCCTTCAGCCACACGCCATAAAAAAACAATCACCTGACTGCGATTGACAATAAATTCCAGTTCTTCGCGTTTTTGCAAACTAGCCCGTAATTCTTTGGTGCTTCGCCGTACTTGTATTCGTGATGTGCCCGCCAGCGCCAACAAAAAGACGATTGCCCCTCCTCCTATCATAAGCAGATTTTTCGTCCATTCTGGAATAACTTCTACAACAGCGCCCGATGCTTTTTCGCCCAAGTATTCATCCAGCGCCTGATAATAAACTGAACCCCGATCTTCTTTCAGTGTTTTCATGTGGGCATCAATAGTTTCGAGCAAATAGGGCGTTAATGGGGCATCTTTTGTGAAAGCAAACTGAATGCGCGCAGGCTGGAAAATGATGGGCGTTCTGACCACTGCATAATTCCCTTCATTGAGATTTCCAAAATCTTTGTTGGTAATGCCTGCGTCCACCTCATTATTTTCAAGGGCTTCAAAGATCTGAGTATAGCTCGTCATTTCGACAAAGGTGCTGTGGATGCCAAACTTTGCGGTGAGGTCCTTTATGCCTTCAGGTCCATTCAAATTAAAGCTTCCTGTCAGACCGGCGATTGTTTTTCCTTCCAAGTCAAGAATGGAGGTTATGTCTGAGTCTCTGGGAACGTATAATCTTGTCCAACTGATCAGTATGGTTTCGTTGGAGAAGGCGAATTTTTGGCTTCTTTCTTCTGTCCAGCCTGTATCGGGCATAATGTCAATTTCATTCGTCTCTAATCTTTCAAGTCCTTCTTCCCATGTCCCGTGTACCCAATTTATTTCCCAGCCCTCTTCCGTCGCAATATAGCGGATCAGATCGGGCCAGAAGCCCGAAACCGTACCATCTTCGGCTGTATATATCTTGGGCGCATTTTCATAAACGCCCACCCGGATCGTACGCGTTTGTTGGGGGAGTTGTGTCCAGCCAGACAGACTGCCGCTGAAAAATATAAGCGCTAGAAAAAAGATTATTCGCCGCATAGGATTGCCTTTGGATTAGGATAAATAACCATTGGTATTCTGAATATCGCTTCGGGGTTATTCCTTCAGTGAGTCATCGGCTACTGGTTTCAGTCCGGCTTCGCTCAATTGTGCGCGTAGTTGCTTGATAACATCCCTCAATTCCTTCATACGAATTTCGCGTCCAGCCATCAGATTGACAACACGCTGCAATTCATCCGTGCGCTCACGAACGCGTTCTTCAAGACGGGCATGCGCTTCTTGCAGCGCTTTTTCGGACGCCTTAAAATCCGTGATGTCAGTAAAAAAAATCGCCAACCCGTCGCTGGATGGATAAATGCGATTCTCAAACCATCGGTTATAAGGCGGATAAAACTCTTCAATAGTGATAGGCTGCTGTGTCTCAACGGCTTGATAGTAGGCTTTATAGAAAGGCTGCCCCACGCCCTCCGGAAATTCAGTCCAAATATGTTTGCCAATCAGACTCTGCGGCGTTCGCCCAAAAATTTGACCGGCGCGTTCGTTAACGTAAGTATAAACCCAATGCTCGTCCAGCGAGACAAAAGCATCGCCCATAGTCTCAAAAACATTGATTAGACGCGCATTTAGTTTATGTAATTTTTCTTCCGCCTGTTTGCGCTCGGTGATATCGCGTACGGACACGATGATACGCTGATCAGCGCCGATCAGCGCAAGACGCATATTGACTTCACTCCAGAACAACTCTCCACTTTTAGTCTTGGAGCGCCATTCAAAGATTTGCGGTTCTCCTCTGAGCGCTTTTTCCATCCAACGCATAGCATCCTGTTGGGTAAAACCCGGTTCGCCGGAGCTAATCGTCTCCACGTCAATTTTTCGTGCTTCCTCACGGGTATAGCCAAACTTTCTAACCATACTCTGATTGACATCTAAAATCGCGCCTGTCAGCGCATCGTGGACAAACACAGGTTCAGTAATAGAATCGAGAATGGAGCGGAACTTTTCTTCGCTTTCCCGCAAAGCCTGCTCCGCCTGTTTACGCTCGGTGATGTCCGAGTTAATTGCCGACACGCCAACAATGGTGTCTCCAGCATAAATGGGGTTTAAAGAAACCCGAAAATAGTGAAGCTGACCATTAAGGGGATAAGAGAGTTCAAAAGTAATATTTTCTCCAGCAAAAACAGATTCATATTTTGGAATCCAGAACTCATACTCTTCAGACGTCAAAGTTTCTACGGCATTCATTCCCTTCTTAAGTTCATTCTTGTATAACGCAAGATAAAATTGTGCATAGATATTATTAAAGACGATATAGTCATAATTTCTATCAAGCGCCCAAATATAATCTTCTCGATTGTCTATCAATGATTTTAAATTTGCTTCAGATTCTCTCAGGGTCTCTTCCGCCCGCTTGCGCGCCGTGATATCACGGCTGATAGCAATTACTTCGTCTACTCCGCTGGGAATATAACGGGCTTCGAAAATTCGTTCATCCTCTCCCATAGGTAACATATATTCAAAAACCTGTATCTCCCCCCTTTCCAGCACCTGTTGAATTTTGTTTAGGGTCGTTTCTGCTATCTCAGGTGGCAATACCGCGTCCACTTTTTTGCCGATAAATTCTTCTGGAGACACATATAACAAGTCATCCACAGCAGCCTGATAATCCAGAAATTCGCCCTGGCGGTTGAACTTGAAAATCAGGTCGGGGATGCTCTCCAATAAAGCTTTGGCACGCTCTTCGCTGGCAAGGCGTTCAGCCTCGACTCGCTGGCGTTCGATTTCATATTTCTCACGGTAGGTGAGCGCATAAAAAATATCCGGCACAGGTTCGGCATTCTTCAGACTTACCTGTTCAGGTTCAATAAAGCGCAAATAGAGGCTCAGGGCGGCAGCATAATAGAGCGCCATGACAGTCTTCCCTAAGCTACCAGCCAGCAAGACAGATTTGAAAAGCGGCTGCCCCAAAAAGGCACCGGTGGCGAAGCCCAAACTATCGAAGACGAGTACAACAACCATCGTCATATATATGCGTAAAAAGGGAATTTTGGGGATTAGTCGCCGCATCCATTCGTAGACGATAATCACCAGAAGCACATCCGCAAAAAGCACAATGCTTCCGGTCAACATCACTCTGGCACCCTGATTAAAAATAGCGGGTGACAAGCTGAGGAAGTTAAACGTATCGGGTAACGTCAATTGTGCGCCAAAAAGCACTAGGAGCAGGGTCATGGTCAGGTTGGCGACCATAATCCCATAGATCACTTTGCGCGTCTCAATCACCCCCTCGCGGATGTAGACCAACAGAACCGCGAAGAGGCTGGCAGTGAACAGAATGATCGATCCCGGACTGACGGCTACCCCCGGCAAGACCTCCACATAAATGGAAGAGGCTAGAAGCACTTGAAGCGGCTGGAAGACTCCTAAGGTGACAAAAAGCAGCGAAAGACCGAAGCGTGTACGCAGCCAAAACAACCCCAAAATCAGTAGCGCGGTAACGATGGCTTCCGCACTAAACATCAACAACTGGTTGAATAAATGAGCATCCATGATTTTCCTCTAGGCGCTGGCTTAGGCGACTACCGACGCTGAGGAACAGGGATTAAATAACATACAATTTTCTAGCGGAGATTGAGTAGGACAAGGACAGGGTATCGTCCTTGTTCGTATCGAAATCGTAGCGGTTTTCAGAGAAAAATTGTGCGTTTTGAGTCGCTCTGGTTTCGATACGGCGAAAAGCATCGCCTAC
>JANTFU010000112.1 GCA_024763295.1 Anaerolineales bacterium | reverse complement strand
AAGCTCTTCGTAAGTACCGGGCGGGTCGTTGGGGTTGCCTTCAAGCGCCGAATTGGGAAAGCAGGATTTGAACATAATGATTTGGTTTTCGCCGCCGGGGTCTGCGAGCGTGCGGGTGTAGTCGGCATTTTGCCCGCTTTCGGTGAAGAGGGCATTCATGTAGGTGGGCGTATTCTCACTGGCAAACCACTCCGTCCAATCCGGAATGTCGGTGCGGTCGCCGATGCCGTCAGGACCCCAACCGTAGTTGGTGTCGCTAACGAAGTAGTTGTTTGCGTCGAGCGTGCGACCGAGATCGCCGTAACCATCGGTGAGCCAATTTTCTCCCGTCGAGTGATGAATAAAAATCAGTTTGACGGGTTCGGGCGGAGAACTATCCTGCGGTGGGGCAGCGGCGATGAGAAAAGTAATCACGAAGAGAAGGGAGAAGAGAGGGAAACGTTTCATAGGAAGCTCCTTTCAAAGGCTGAATGATGAATGTTGAATGCAGAATTAAGGCACCGACTCAAAAAAACGATCCAGCCCGCGATTACCAACAAAGGGGATAAAGCCATGCTCGCGGGAGGTTTTATAAATCCACGCCACGTTTTCAGGCTGAAGGGCGTAGTCTGCGGTGAAGATAGGAATCCCTTTTTCTTGGGCTATCTTCACAAAAAAGAGTAATTCTTCACTCGAAATGTGCAGCGTGCTTTCGGGATATTCGTCAAATTGACGTTGACATTCAGGCGAAAGGGAATTGTAGTAGGTCTCGCTGTCAATCTCGGCATCGGTGCGGGGCAACGGGCAATCGCCTTCGGGGTCATTATCTGCGCCGCCATCGAACCAAATTTGCTCTTGTGCCAAGCCGTCAATCGTGGCGGCGTATTCGGGATATTCGACCAACTCTGCCGCATTTTGGGCGATGATGACGCAATCGGGGCAGTCGGATTTAAGTTTTGCCGAGATCAAGCTGACAAATTCGATCATCGCATAGATGGGATTAACGCCCTCGTCAATGGCAGCGTTGGCGACATTTTCGTCCGAATAAGCTTCGACCCAGTCGAGGTAGACGCCATCGAACCCCGCCGCGTGAATTTGATCCAGCATCCCGCCATCTGCCAGCCAAATGGTTTGCCATTCTTCCGCCCAAAATGCAACCGGATAATTCTCCGCCCAGCCATCGGGATCATCCCCCGTGATCCAGGCTGGGTTGCCGACCCGCCAATCATCCTGCCAATAGGTGCGGTAAGATTCCGCTTCGCCGATGTCTATATAGGCGATCACCTTTTTGGGGTGCGGGGCGTTATGCAGCCGTTCAATCAGCGCTGCCATCGGGAAATCGGCATTTTCCCTTTCGGAGGGGATGAAATCAAGCACGACCATGTCGTAATCAGAATCAGCAATTTGTGTGATTGTTTCATCCCTTAAATCAACATCAAGGAGATAAAGCCAGGTTTTTACCTCTTTCAACCAGTTGCCTGCCTGACTTTTCTCGACATAGTTGGAGGGGCGCAAGGTGTTTTTTGCCCAAAACTCTTTGTAAACGTCGAATAAGCTATTTTCGACATCTTGCAAATTAGCGGGATTTTCGCCAAAGCGGAAATTGAAGTCGTTGTCGCCTTCGGCTAGCGGTTCCCAAGCGGGATACCACATCCAGACGGCATAGTTGATGCCGCGCTGCTCAAATAAATTCCATTGATCACGCATAAAATCGGCTGCGTTCGGCTCCCAACGAATCACGCCGCATTCATTGACTGCGGTCGGCAGCGTCGTTCTGATTTGAAAATCTCCAATCAAGTACAGGTAATTTTCCAGCCATTGGTCGTCAACTTCATCCGGCTCACCGTCCCAGTCGGCGTCAAAGAAACCCGGATAGGTGTTTTCAATCTCGTCTGCGCTTTGATGGGTGTAAAGAAAAGGCTCGTATTGGTGAAAGGTGTAAACCGTGCGCTCATCGTCCACATGGGTGGTGTAGGCTAACCAATCGAGGCTGCTATAGCCCATCCCGCCGACCAAGATTGGGGTTTCACTGTCCACTTGACGGATGGCATCCACAATGGAGGGAAACCAACTGTTCCAGTCGTACCCTGTTCCGCCATATTGGGCGAGGAATTCATCCTGATCCCAAGTTTCGAGAATATCGTCGGCATTGGGTTCAACCATTAAGTCATAGCCGACGACGATGGGGTTATCTTTATAGCGTTCGGCGGTATATTGCCACATCTCCGCCCATGCTTTTTGAGCGGTTTCGTCCTCCCAAACTGATTCGATCAGATATTTTTCGTCAAACCACTCGCCTGCGCCATCTCGCAAAATCGAAAATTCGCTTCGACCCGGTCCCGTGCGCGCGGAGATGACGACGAAAAGGTCGGCTTTTTCTGCCATTGCCAAGAGTTCATCCAATTTATCTTGTACGTCTTGATCTAAAACATAGGGCGGGCTGACGCTAAAAAGCCCTGGAACAGAAAAATTGACATAATTTGCCCCCGCCGCCGCCAGCGCATCAAAATCGGCTTGGGTGTAGGGCGGTCCTACGGCATCAGCGCCCATAAAGTTAGCGCCGTCCAGTTCGGGATAAACGCGGCGTTGGTAGATATTGGCGCCGCGTAGCTGCGTTCCCTGCGTCCATAACGCGAATTTATCCGCGAATGTATCGAGGTCGGGCGCGTCCATAACGGTAGGAGTTGGGGGCGCAGATGTTACCGATTCAACGGTAGCAGGCTTGGTCACGGGCGGCTGCGGTTCCACATCCGCTGAACAAGCGCTTAAAAAAATCAGGAGGAAAAGGAGGAGTTTCTTCATGTCACTATCTTATAAAATCCGCTCTGCGAATACAAGCCGCGTAGTACAATAGCGCCATCTTTGATTGAGAGGTAAAAATGACAGAAATGAATTTTGAGGGCTGGACATGCCCGCTCCCTTTACAGAATTACCCCACTATTGTGATGGGACACGGCGCCGGCGGCAAGATGATGAACGACCTGATTGCGCATCTCTTCGCGCCGCTCTTTGATAACGACTTGCTCGGGCAAATGGGCGATTCGACGGCGTTAGATTTGGGCGCGTTAAACGCGGGTGGACGGTTGGCGTTTTCAACCGATTCTTTTGTCGTTAGCCCAATTATTTTTCCGGGCGGCGACATTGGCGATTTGGCGGTGAACGGCACGGTCAACGATATTGCGATGAGCGGCGCAAAACCGCTTTACCTTTCGGCAGGCTTTATTCTCGAAGAGGGCTTGGCGATGGATACGCTCGGAGCGATTGCGGCGTCGATGGCGAATGCGGCGCGCAAGGCAGAAGTACAGGTGGTGACGGGTGACACGAAAGTGGTCAACAAAGGGCACGGCGACGGGATTTACATCAACACATCGGGCTTTGGCATTATTCCCGAAGGCGTGCATATCTCGGCGAAAAACGCCCGCCCCGGCGATGTGATCTTGGTCAGCGGGACGATGGGCGATCACGGCATGGCGATTATGTCGAAGCGCGAGGGGCTGCAATTTGAAAGCCAGATTATGAGCGATACCGCCCCTCTGCACGGGATGATTGCCGAAATGCTGGCGGTCACAAAAGATATTCACACCCTCCGTGACGCAACACGCGGCGGTTTGTCGGCGGTTTTGAACGAGTTGGCGGGCGCATCGCAGGTGGGCATCGAATTTGAAGAGACGAAAATCCCCGTCACGCCGGCGGTAAATGCCGCCTGCGAGATGTTGGGACTTGATCCGCTTTATATCGCCAACGAGGGCAAGCTGGTCGCCATTGTCGCCCCCGAAGTGGCGGAGGAAGTTTTGGATGTGATGCAAAAGAATGAGTACGGCAAAGATGCGGCGATCATCGGCACTGTCACGGAGGCGCATCCGAAGCGCGTCGTAGCGAAAACAGCCATCGGCGGCTCGCGCGTAGTCGATTTGCCTGCGGGTGAATTGCTGCCGAGGATTTGCTAATCGTCTTCATCCAAACGTAGGAGAAGTTTCAAAATGTCAGCACAAGATTTAGAACAAAAAAAACAACGCGATTTTTATCAGAAAATGCGAGACACGATCCGCGCTTGGCTGAATAACAAAGGTGTTGATTATAAATTTGCAGAATATCTGTTAGCCGCGCCCGATTTATTCCACTTGCTCGGAAAATTGGCATTGGACAAAGAAGTCCCTGCCAGCGAAAAAGCAAAGCTCGCGGGAGCAATTGCTTATTTTATGTCGCCAATTGACCTTATCCCCGAAGCATTGACAGGACCTGTTGGGTATGTGGATGATATTGTGGTCGCGGCTATTGTGCTAAACAGCTTTGTAAATAATACGAACGCTGAAATGGTCACTCGACATTGGGCAGGCGATAAAGATGTCTTAGAACTCATTCAACAAATTCTTCAAGTTGCCGAAGAAATGGTTGGCAGTGGCTTGTGGCAAAAAATACTCAAGAGCTTTGGAAAAAGTAAATAAGGATAGTTTTGCCTTTACACAAGGCTACATGACAAGAAAAAATACTAACCACAGACATTTTTTCATAGAAGCGTTCGTTGGTTGAGTGGCTACTGAGCTTCTTGAAGTGTAGGCGACGCTTTTTGCCGTATCGCAACCAACAAGTTGACAAAAATCGCCGAGCTATGTGGTTTCGATACGCTTTTCGCTCCGCTCAACCTACTCAACCACCTTCAAAAATAAAATGTCATGTAGCTAGAAAAAATAGCGAGTATTTTTGAAACGCTCGCTATCTTTCTTCTTTCTTCGCCAAAGTTATGGGCAATCTGAAAGCAAAAAAATGGACAATCCCCCACACACCGTCCTCACCTGGACAGATGTTGACCGTCTCATCAACTACCTAATCCCCAAATTTGAACGCGAGTTCAATGCCATGCTAATGATCACACGCGGCGGCATCATCCCCGGCGGAATGCTTGCCGAAGCGATGGACATCACCCACGTCCTCACCGCCGCCGTCGACTTCCCTGCCGAGATTGAAAACGAAACCAATAAACTCATGGCGTGGCCCCAATTTATCCAATTTCCTGCCGATGAGCAGTTAGACGGCTTCACCACGCTGATTGTGGACGATGTTTGGGGTTCGGGGCGTACCATCACAGCGGTCAAAAATCGTGTCGTGGCAGCCGGCGGCAATCCCGAAACCTGTGTGCTGCATTTCAACCCCTACCGCACACTCTTTGGTAAAGCGCGTCCCGACTACTACGCCGATGTGACCGACAAATTTGTCATCTATCCTTGGGAAATTGACCGCCGTCATGGCAGTGACAAGATTTTGGCAAAATAAAACAAGACGACAAAAGTCTTCAAGAAGAATAAGTCTGAATGCAGGCGTGCGTCGCACCAATTTCGATGAGAAAATGCCCAAAGATGAGCTTTTTGTCTTTTCACAAGCAGAATGTCCATCGGATTAGGTGCGACGCACATCTAAAAATTCTATCGTCTGCTATTACCGCTGATACCTTCTCCCCTTCCAAACCACCCCTTTGCCCGAAATCACCTTAAACGCGGATGCAAACATCATGAGCGCAAAAACGCCCGCGCCCAACGGTGCAGTGATGGCATACCAAATAGGGACATCCATCGCCTTATTGGCTTGGACACGCCAGTCAAGCAGACTGCCCCAAAGCAACAACGCCGTGACGAGAATCACGATACGCTCTTGATTTGGGCTGGTTACCATTAAATAAACCCCAATCCCAGTCCAAAGCGGGAGCAGCAACGCCGCACTCAACGCAAGGAACGCCCCCAAAATCCCTAAAACCACCAAACGCGGATCGTCGCGCAGCCCCAAATAGATATTCTTCGTCCAGCCTTCCCACATCTCCGGCAGGGATGTGTACATGCGCGTGCGTACAAAGTCACTGCCGTCTCCCACAATCAGCCGATAGCCCGCCGATTTCGTGACTACCGCCAAATCCTTGTCTTCGGCAATTGAGGCTTTCACTGCCGCATGTCCGCCAAGCGCATCATAGATGTTACGCTTCACGAAGATAAATTGTCCATTCGCAATCGCGACCTTGCTCTGCGGATCGTTGACTTTTCTGGGCGGGAAACCCACCGAAAGCGCAGTCAACACTAAAGGTAAAATCGTGCGCTCCCAGAAGCTTTCCATTTCCTGATGAGTGAAAATGGTGAAGAAATCGGCTTTTGTTTCGGTAGCTTTGGCATAAACGGCGCTTAACGTGTTTGGCGCGGGGAAAGTATCCGCGTCCACGAAGCAAAGCCATTCGCCGCGTGCCACTGCTGAAGCCTGCATCAACGCATGGGGCTTGCCTGCCCAGCCCGAAGGGAGCTCGTTTCCGTGAATGACTTTTAAACGGTCATCCGTTTGAGATAGCTCCGCTAAAATTTTGGCGGTGCCATCCGTTGAACGATCATCCAAAATTATGATTTCAAAATTGGGGTAGTCTTGCGCGAGCAACGCATCCACACAGCGCCGAATATTGCGCGCTTCGTTGCGGGCAGGTACGCAAACCGAAATGAGCGGCGCATTTTGGGACGGCTTACTTGGCGTTAGAACAACATCAAGATGATATTGGCTGTGCAGCCAATAAAGCGTAATGGAACCAATTAGCAAAAGTAGCGTTGAGATAAACATAGTTGGATTATAGCGAAAATTCCCCGCTTAAAGAAAAAAAGTGGACCCGGCTGGATTCGAACCAGCGACCAAGCGATTATGAGTCGCCTGCGCTAACCGCTGCGCCACGGGTCCCGGTTTCAGTAAACAGTGTTCAGTAAACATCATCACTGAATACTGAACACTGAAAACCGAGCAAGAGCGGGAGACGGGACTCGAACCCGCGAATGTCAGCTTGGAAGGCTGATGCCTTACCACTTGGCGACTCCCGCATTTGAGCGACAGTGATTTTACCGTGATGAAGGTGTAGGGTCAAGCATTATAATGCTGGCATGAATGACCCGAAAATTATCCAAACCGTCCCGCCCGCCGACACCATCGATCTCGGCATGGGCAACCCCGATTCCAACCTGTTGCCTGAAGACATGCTGAGACAAGCCAGCGAACGGGCGTTTGCCAAAGGAATGCGCTCATCGTTGCAATACGGCACAGAACAGGGCAATGGATATTTCCGCGAAGCACTGGCAGATTTCCTAACCAAGCCATACGGCGGCAAAGTGGACGGATCGTCCCTGCTCGTTAGCAACGGGGCATCTTCGGGTTTAAATTTGCTCACAAGTTTGGTCACCCGCCCCGGCGACACAGTCATCGTCGAGCAACCGACCTACTTCCTCGCCCTGCGCGTCTTCGCCGATCACGGCTTGCGGATTTTGTCCGTGCCCGTAGATGCTGATGGGCTGGATATTGCCGCCCTCGAAGAGATGCTCAAAACCGAGCAGC
>JANTFU010000111.1 GCA_024763295.1 Anaerolineales bacterium | reverse complement strand
TTGAGCGGGTTTAAACGTTAAAACGTTGGAACGTTCCAACGTTTTAACGACTTTGCACTCTTTGGGTGACTCGGTTTAAGTTTTTACCGCCAAATCGACATAAATTCCGTGAGGCGGTCTTTGATTCCGGCAAAGCGATCTGTGGGGAGTTGATATTTCTCTAGATATTCGCGCGTCACTGCCTCTCCCTGCTCAACCATCTGACGATATTGCGGGTCGCTCATTTCGGTACGAATATCAAAATCTGTCGATGAAACACAGCAATTGCTGACGTTGATAATTCTCAATCGGTCAGCGGCGCGATAGTTGATGGTGGTGTTATACACCTCGGTAGAGGTTTCCATCAAATTCTCGGCAAAGTTCAGGATATTGGTAATCGGGGTTGCGCGTTGGGGGCAATCTTCAGGCGTATAAAGGCGGCAGCCCAGCGTTTCCCAGTTGATGCCATAAGTGTAATTACGGTTGTTGACTGCAAACTCAGGGCTGTCAAAAATGTTGATCGGGAAATTGCTCAGTAATCCGCCGTCCACATAAACATCCCCTTCTGTGCCGATTTTTTCGCCGTCAAAACGTACCGCTTCAAAAACAAAGGGAATACTGCCGGACATGATGACCGCATCTGCGACGCTGACGTTGGGCGTGGTTGCCGCCGAAAAAGTTTCAGCGCGATGACGAGAAACATTCACGGCAATGACATAGAGATCACGAAAACCGTGCACCCGAAAATCGGCAAAGGTGGCGCGCCCGTTGCCATCACAGTGTTGGGCGATGACTTCCTCCATCCAACTGAGCAGATATTGATTGGCATATAAACCGAAATGCGACAACAACCGTTTCGCGGTATGCAGACTGCCGCGAATTTTATCCAAGCGCGCTTCGGGCAAAGGATTTTCGTCGGGGGATATATGCTCAACCGGAGAATACCGCCTTACCTGCGTCAGATCGAGGCTTTTGTAGAGATCAATCGTTTCTTCGGCACTGTTACGAAAAGAGAGCAGCGCGGCTTGGACTGCGCCCGCCGAGGTCCCGCCTACGCGTTCGATATTGTCTAAAATATCGTGTTCATCCAAGACGCGCAAGACACCATGATAGCCATAGGACTTAACCCCGCCGCCTTGAAAGACCAAATTGCGGAAGGGGTACTGTGAAGTAAATGAAGGTAATGATAATTTTGGCATAGCCCAATTTTACTCTCAATTATGGCTCGTTGAGAGAGCTGATTGATAGATATTCGGGTTACAATGAGTGAGTTTGATGCTGTTATCTCGTTCTCCCGTTTTCTCGTTCTGCCGTTTTTTGTCGTTTTGTAACAACAGGAAAACCAAACAACGGGATAACCGGATAACGGGATAACCGGATAACCAACCAACCCCTCATGACAAAAATCTACCTCGCCTTAGGAACAAATTTGGGAAACCGCCTCGCCAACCTGCGTGACGCGATTAATGCTCTTGCACCCGACGTGACCGTTTTGCGCGAATCAACCGTTTACGAGACCCCGCCCTGGGGGTACACCGATCAACCCGCTTTTCTGAATATGGTCGTGGAAGCGGAAACAAGCCTACATCCACGCGCGCTGCTTGATTTTCTCAAAAAACGGGAGGAGGAACTGGGACGCGTTAAAAACTTCAGGTACGGACCGCGTCATATCGATCTGGACATCCTTTTTTATGATGATTTGGCTTACGAAGATGAGCGTTTGCAAATTCCGCATCCGCGCTTGCATGAGCGCGCTTTTGTGCTGGTGCCGTTGAATGACCTTGCGCCGAATTTGGTGCATCCGATTTTGGGGAAAGATGTTAAATCGCTGTTAAGTGTTGTCGAAAGGGATGAAATCCATCCTTTTTCGGTATAATGAAGTCGTAACGCGACATTCATGTCGCCTTACCTGAATCTGCGACGTAAATGTCGCGCTACCTTTCATAAGGAGTCAACTATGTCTGACGTAAAACCTCTCAACTGGAAAGCTGAACCCGGCATTGGTTACACCGTAACGCGCCGCGAAGATGGCGGGATGAATTATATTTTTACCGATCTCACGCCCGCAACCGTAGACCACTGGAAGAAGTTTGCCGAAGAGCATCTCTTTGATGCCGATCGCCTGACCCGTAATCTGTATGACTTACGACAGGTTGAAGATTTCCCCGAAGAAGCGATGCGCACCGCCATTCGTCTGAACAGCGACCCCTCGGCACGCAAAATCCGCTTGGCTGTGTTGGTGGCGAATGACGATGTTGCTAACGCAATCCGCAAAGTGGCGGCGCTTGGCGACGTGACCTTTGCGGCTGATATTCATATTTATACCAGCCTTGAAGAAGCCGAAAGCTGGCTGGCGAAGCCGCTGGGCGAATTTGCGTAAAAGTGGAACGTGTTGCGTGTTCCGTTATCGCCATGCAACACGCAACACGCTCTAAATTTCCCGTGCAGCCTCTAAAAATCAACAATCAAACCCTTAACTGGGGAGAACGCACATACGTCATGGGCATTCTCAACGCCACGCCCGATAGTTTTTCGGGCGATGGTCTTTATGCGCCCTCACCCCTGACCCCTCTCCCTCAGGGAGAGGGGGACGTGCTTGCCCAAGCGCGTGCTTTTGTCGAATTTGGCGCGGATATTTTGGACGTAGGCGGCGAGTCGACTCGCCCCGGTTCTGCGCCGGTGGATGCGGATGAGGAGTTGCGCCGCGTGATTCCGGTCATTGAAGCCATCTCGAAAGAAATGCCGCAAACGCTGATCTCGGTGGATACATACAAGGCTTCGGTCGCGCAGGCGGCGCTAGACGCGGGGGCGCACATTGTCAACGATGTGTGGGCGCTGCGCGCGGACGTTGAACTTGCTTCCGTTGTAGCGGCTGCGGGCTGCCCCGTGATCTTGATGCACAACCGCTCAAATCCCGCCAGCGTTGAAGTCCGAGAAAAGCTGGGGAACGCGTATATCGGCGCGGAGTACGGGGATTTGCTCGAAGACGTCAAAGCCGAATTGCTCGCATCGGTCAAGATCGCGCACCAAGCCGGGGTCGCGGACGAGGCGATTATTCTCGATCCGGGCATCGGATTCGGTAAAACTGTCGCGCAAAATCTGGAACTGAATAATCGTCTGGATGAAATCCGCGCACTGGGTTATCCCGTGCTCTTGGGTCCATCCAGAAAATCCTTTATCGGTTACACACTCGATCTGCCTACCGATCAGCGCGTGGAGGGGACCGCTGCTTCGGTGGCGGTTGGCATTACGCGCGGCGCGGACATTATCCGCGTGCATGATGTGAAAGAGATGGCGCGCATCGCAAAAATGACGGATGCGTTGGTCAGGCGCTAAAAATGGACGAAACTTACAATCGTAATTTGTTCAAGAATGCAGAGATCGCGCTGAAAGACGGCGACAAAAAAATGGCGCGCCGTTATTTGGAGCGGCTCTTTTTATCATCGCGCGATTACGATTTGTTGGCTGATGGCTGGTATTACATGAGCCAAATTGAAGACAGTCCAGCCGAAAAACGAAAAGCGTTGGAGCAGGCACTTTCCTATCGCATGACCCATGCGCGGGCACGGCGTGCCTTGGCGGTTTTGGATGGCAGGCTCAAAGCGGATGAAATTATCAACCCCGATGAAAAGCCTGTTTTAGCGGGCGATTCCAAAACCGATGCTGATCGTTTTATGTGTCCGAACTGCGGTGCGCGGATGAGTTTTGCCCCCGATGGACAATCGCTGGTCTGTGATTTTTGCAGTAGCGGCGGCGCGGTGGATACGACGGGAAATTTGGCGGAAGAAAAAGATTTCTTCAGTACGATGGCAACCTTGCGCGGGCATTCAACCCCGAATGCGCAAAAGATTTTTCATTGCAGTGGTTGTGGTGCGGAATTTATTTTGCCCGCGAACGATATTTCGGAAAATTGTGCCTATTGTGGTTCTCCGTATGTGGTTAGCCACGAAAAGACGCGTGAATTGCTTGACCCCGACGCGATTATTCCGCACGCGTTTAATCAGCGACAGGCGGCGCAATATCTGGTGGCGTGGGTGCAGAAAAATGCGTTTACGCCACAAGGCAAAGTAGATCCGCCGCGCGGATTTTATCTGCCGATTTGGACCTTTGATTTTGGCGGCGTGATTTCGTATAGCGGTCAGCGCTACGAAGATGACGACAATATTTTCAATCAGAGATCAAGGAATCGCAAGGTCGTCACAGAGAGCGGGGATTATCCGGTCTATATTGATGATTTAATCTTGCCCGCGAACAAAAAAATGAACCAGGAAGCGCTTGCCCTGTTGGAAACCTACGCCTTCCGTGAAGCGAAACCTTACGATGCGCGTTATCTGGTTGGCTGGGCGGCAGAAGCCTACGAAGTCGAACTCGGCGACGCTTCGCTTAAAGCGCGTGACCGCGCCTACAAAGGCTATAAAAAGAAGATGCAGCGCGATATGTCCTACTTGATGAATATGCACACCTCCTCTGCAAACATGGCGATTGATTCGTACAAATTGCTCATGTTGCCAATCTGGGTCACGACCTATCCCTACGGTGGGGAGGAGTATCACGTTTTCATCAATGGACAGAATGGCGCAGTGCGCGGCGAGCTGCCGAAAGAAGTAGCCAAAGCCAACAAAAAGAATGCGGGCATCATGGGCTGGTTGGATGAGATTTTTTGAAGGATTGCGTAATGCGTATTGCGTAAAGCTTTCTCTGTTTACGAGATCATTACGAAATACGCAATACGAAACACGCACTTAACCATGTCCTCCACCCTCAACATCCTCCGCAGTCGCAGACGTCGCCGCACTGAGCCAGAAGCTCGTTCGCAGGAGCGTACACGCGCGGCAGGATTTGGCTGCGCGTTTAGCATCAGCGTTTTTCTGCTTTTCATCATCTTTTCATCCGTTTTAACCTATCGCGCCATTGTCAACGACCTCCCTCCGGCAAATACAATCGAAGACTTGCTCAATCCGCGCGATGGGCAACTGCTCCAGCCCACGCGCATCTACGCCCGTGACGGCGAGACCCTCGTACAAGTCTTCGCGCCCGAAGATGCGCCGCGCCGTTATATCCCGCTGGGCATCGAAAATCCGCAGCACCTCCCAAGCGCGCTTTGGCAAGCTACCCTTGCCCTGCGTGACCCCGATTTCTGGTCACACCCCGGCTACTCGCTCGAAAATCTCAGCAATCCGGAAGCCCATCCCACGCTCACCCAGCAACTCGTCGCCGACCTGCTGCTTTGGGACGAGCCGCCCACGCTCCGCCGTGCCATCCGCGAGCGCATGTTGGCGGCGCAACTCACCAATCGCTATGGCAGACAGCAAATTTTGGAGTGGGTTCTCAACTCCGCCAATTTTGGGCACAATGCCTACGGCGCAGAAAGTGCCGCCCAACTCTATTTTGGCAAATCCGTCACTGAACTGACCGCGTCTGAATCCGCCACGCTTGCGGCTGCCAGCCAAAGCCCCGCGCTCAATCCCATCGACGCCCCCGTTGCATCGTATCAGCGCCGTCAGGAGACGCTTTACATCATGGAAGAACTCGATCTTCTGGATGCAGAGACTGCGGACGCAGCGCGTCGTGCGCCTTTCAACTTGCCCTCGTTTAACGAAGCTGAAAACCCAGCCCCAGCCTTTACCCGTTTAATCCTCTCCCAACTGGAACCCGTTTACCCCCGCGAGCGCATTGAGCGCGGCGGGCTGACGATCATCTCCACTCTCGATCTTGACCTGCAAACAGACGCCTCCTGTGCGCTCGCGGCGCAAATTGCGCGCCTGAATAAACGCGCCGTCGATGAGTGCGCTGCCGCCACCCTGCTGCCGACTTTGCCGACCCAGCAGACAATCAACGCTGCCGAAAACCCGCAAGCCAGTGCGCTGGTGCTTGATCCGCAAAGGGGTGAAATTCTGGCGGCGGTTGGCGAGACCAACCTGACAGCGGCATCCGCAAATTTGGCGCCACACAGAGCCGGGTCGAGTGTGACTCCGTTCATTTATCTAACCGGATTCACGCGCGGGTTGAGTCCCGCGTCGCTTTTATGGGATATCCCCTCCGAGACGGGCATCCAAAACTTTGATAATGAGTTTCATGGACCACTGCGTCTGCGGACAGCCTTGGCGAACGATTATCGTGTGCCCGTGCAGGGTGTGTTGGCGCAGATGGGCGGCGAAAATGTGACGCGCATTTCGCGTTCGTTCGGGCTGGATTTTGACGTGCTGAATTACGAAGATGCGCTGGTTGCGCCGCTGGATTTGGCGGCGGCGTATGGCGTTTTTGCCGCCGAAGGGAATTTGAACGGGCAGATGATTGATGAGACTTTGCAGCCTTTTAGCGTGTTGGAAGTGCGTGATGTGCGCGGTGATGTCTGGCTCGATTGGACGATGCCGCAGTCGCAGGCGGTGGTGACGCCGCAGTTGGCGTATCTGATGACGGATGTGCTCAGCGACGAGACCGCGCGCTGGGCGAGTTTGGGGACGCCGAATGCGCTGGAAATTGGACGACCTGTGGCGGCGAAGATTGGGCAGGTGCAGGATGGGCGCGAAGCGTGGACGGTAGGCGCGACTCCACAGCGCGTGGCGTTGGTTTGGCTCGGCGCGGATACAGCTTTTTCGCCCAAAGCAGCGGCAGGCATTTGGCACGCCGTGATGATTCGTGCCAGCGAAGGCTTGCCCGCCAAAAGTTGGGATGCGCCCGTTGGCATTACCGAGATGGATGTTTGTGATCCATCGGGACTGTTGCCGACCGCCGATTGTCCGAATATTGTGCGTGAAGTTTTCTTGAACGGTTCTGAGCCAACCCAATACGATAATTTGTTCCGTTCTTTTGAAATTGACCGCGAAACGGGTTACTTAGCGACGGTCTTTACGCCCTTGGAATTGATTGAAGAACGCCAATATATGCTCGTGCCGGAAAATGCGCAAAGCTGGGCGGAAGCGGTCGGGCTGCCCACCCCGCCGACTTCGTATGACGCTATTCAAGTGCCAGTGAAGCTGCCGAATGTCTATATCACGAAACCTGCGCTTTTTGCGGATATGCGCGGAGAGTTTGCCGTGGTTGGCACGGCGGGCGGTGATGATTTCAAATATTATCGTGTCTCCTACGGGCAGGGACTGAATCCCCAGCGCTGGACGCAGATCGGCGACGATGTGTATACCCCCGTGCAGGATGACGTGCTGGTCTCATGGAATACAAGTGAGTTGTCTGGGCTTTATGCCGTGCAGTTGATGGTCGTTTATCAGAATGAGCGCATTGAGATTGCCACGACGCAAATTAGTATCGACAACGAAGCGCCGACGGTGCGCGTGCTCTTTCCACAAGAGAAGGATGAGATTAACTTTTCACAGAATCGACAGATTGATTTGCGCGTGAATGCGAATGACAATCTCA
>JANTFU010000110.1 GCA_024763295.1 Anaerolineales bacterium | reverse complement strand
TGAGAGTAAAATTTCGCCCAAACCGGTTTTGTGGATGGCGGCAGGGAGTGTCCCCGCATCTTTGCTTAGTTCGCAATTTATCCTGAGGCAGCAAGATAATCATTATCTGATCGATGAGTTTTTACCAAAGCTGCTCGGTTGGACGTTGATTATTGTAAGTATCATCATCCTTGCGCGCGTTTTCCGCTTTTTCGGACCCAAGAAAGAAGCGCAGGTGCGTTATCCGCCGCCCTGGGCGCTGACTGTGATTGGCGCACTTGGCGGACTTTTAGTGGGCATGACATCAATTGGCGGGGGAACGGTCATTATGGCATTGCTTTTACTCTTCTTTTCTATGCCGCTTAACTACATGGTCGGGTTGGATGTGATGCATGGCGCACTTTTGGCGATTATCAGTGCGGGCAGTTATATTGTTGCCGGTCAGGTAGATTTCACCGCGGTTGGACTCTTGTTATTGGGGTCTTTGCCGGGGGTTTGGCTGGGCGCAAAGGTTGTTCATCGTATTAATCTCTTGCTGGTGCGCGCGCTTTTAGGCTTGTTGGTTTTGGGTGCCGGTTTGCAATTATTGCTGGGCGGCGGGCATTAGAAAGGCAGGTTTTATGCAAAAAAAGATTTTATTGGTCACAAATGGTTCTACAGAAAATTGGGGAACGGTTGAATATGCAGTCTGGATGTCTGCTTTAATGAATATCCCCATTACGTTTTTAGGAATTGTTGAAAACGACGATGAAGAACATCCCGTTGAAACGATATTTAGCCGCGCCTTGAGTCTTTTTGCGGCAAAAGGAATCGCCTATGATTTGCAGTTGGTCAACGGCGAGACGGAAGATGTGCTCGGAGAAATGCAATGGGATGACGACACTTATCTTTTTGTTGGTCCTTTGGGACGCTCGCAAATGCGCCATTGGCTGTTGGGACGTTCGTTCCGTCAGATCATGGAGCATGTTTCCTGCCCAATTTTTTATATTCGTTCGGCGCGGACAGAACTGCATAAAGTCTTGATTTGTTTTGGGGGCTTGGGATACACCGGCAAAGCGGAGGAAATTGGTATTCAGCTTGGGGCGTTGGCTGGCGCTGAAGTGACCTTTTTGCATGTTGTGCCGCCGGTTGAATCAGAGCATTTGCCGGGCAAAGAAGTTGAGAGCCAGGCGTTAGCGGATGACGCTTCGGCGCAGGCTTTAGCGGAAGCGCAGAAACATGCCGATCTTAAGGGCGTTGCGTCGCAGGTTGTTGTGCGGCAGGGGCATGTGGTCAGTCAGATTGTCGAAGAATTTCAGGTTGGACATTACGATCTCATCTGCATGGGATCAGCATTTAGCGCAACGGAGGGCTTGCGCCTTTTATATGCGCCGAATGTGACCGCAGAAGTGGCAGAAGCAGTCGATATTCCTATTTTGACCGCGCGCGATTTTTTATAGGTGTGTGTCTTTCTTTTCCCACTCGTTGATGGCAATTTGAATAATCGCTCTGATTTCAGGGTAGGGAATTTCGTCAATAAACTCGTAATTTTCCTCGCCAATAATAAAGTTTACGCCGCCTGTGAGCGCCCCTTGCAGGCGGATTCTTCTTTCTTTAAGCGGGTGGTTTTGTAGCTTTCTTTGCAAGAGCCAGTCAATCTGTTCGACCATGCTCAATTGGTTATATTCCAGTTCTTCCAGCGATGCGCTGCCGGTAATTGGCTGCGATTTATATTCGACGTGCGCAGCGTGGACGACGGGCTTCACCGCCGGCGCACTCGGTTTGACCGTGGGCGCTTCGTTGACGGTTGAGCGGGGGGCTTGTGGCGGGGCTGGCGTTTGGTGAGACGCTGCTTTTGCATCTAGCCAGGGGCGTAATTTCATTACCAAGCTCAGTAAGCGTTTGCGCTGTATAGCGTTCATCGTGTCAATTTCTTTGAGTTCGGTTTTGTCGAGCTTTAGCGTGATGCCGCTCTCTGTTTCAAAAATTGCCAGCGAATAATCTTCTTCAATGATCTTTGGGGGGATATCAAGAACTTCCGCTTTGGGCTTTTCGTTTCTCTTCCTTTTATTTTTTACCCAGCCTTCAAATAGCCCGAGCGCATAGCCCACCAGCCAGATGAGTACCCAAATAAAAACTTGTTTGAAATCGAGTTGTGTTATGTCCATATTACACCTTCTGACACTTCGGGCAAAAATGCGTGCCACGCTGCCCGACGACGATTTTTTGGATGGGCGTACCACAATGGAAACAAGGTTCGTCGGTGCGCCCATAGACATGCAGATAATCCTGATATTGACCGCCGCGATAAATCCAGTCGATGGATGTGCCGTTCCGCTGGATGCCTTCGTTTAGCACTTGACGAATGCTGCGCCACAGGATTTCGGCTTGGCTCCGTTTAATCGTATCGGATTTGGTGAGTGGGTGCAAGCCCGCCAAATGTAAGGCTTCGTCCGTGTAGATGTTGCCGAGACCCGCAATGACGTGCTGATCTAAAAGCAACGGTTTGATTTGGCGTTTATGTGCGCTGATGCGCTTGAAGAGATCATCGGCAGTAAAGGCAGCATCTAAGGGTTCGGGACCGAGTTTGCCAAGCACATCGTTTGGCGTTGGGGTGAGCCAAACACGCCCGAATTTGCGCATATCGTTGAAGGCGAGTGTTTTTTTGTCGTCGAGGTTCAGCAGCAGGCGGTCGTGCTTTTCGACAGGCGCGTCAACGGGACGAAAGAGTATATCGCCGCTCATGCGCAGGTGAATGATGAGTGTATCGGCGCTGAGTTGGATGACGATATATTTCGCGCGGCGGTTAACGGCATCCACTTTTTGACCGAGGATATTTTTATGAAACGTGACCCAATTCGGGGTCGCGAGCGTCCGTTCCCAGCGTAAATCTACACCAGAAATTGTTGTTCCCACAATTTCCGGACGCATTCGGCGAACAATGGTTTCGACTTCGGGTAATTCGGGCATGATGGGCAGGAATTAGGAATCAGGTATTAGTTGACTAGGCTACTGATTCCTAATCCCTAATCAACTAATCTCCGGTTCTATTCATCAAACATCTCACCCACACTGCGCCCTTCGTGCGCGCGCAGGATGACTTCGCCGAGCATTGGCGCGACGGAGAGAATGGTGAGATTGCCGTTGAAGAGGGCTTGCGCCTTCGGCGGGATGGGGACGGTGTCGGTAGTAATGACTTCTTGCACGTTGAGATTTGCCAAGCGTTCGGCGGCGTTGCGTGAGAAGATGGGATGCACAAAGGCGAGAAAGATTTTACGCGCGCCGTTCTCGCGTGCAATTTTGATTGCCTGCGAGGTTGAGCCGCCGGTATCCACTTCGTCATCGACGATGATGACGTCGCGGTCTTTGACATCGCCGATGATGTTGAGCGCTTCGGCATTGGAGTCGTTTGCCACGCGGCGCTTTTCAATAAAAGCAACCGGCAAATCCAGTTCGGCAGCGTAGTCGCGCGCTTTTTTGGCAAAGCCGAGGTCAACTGCCATCACAACGGGATTGGAGAGTTTTTCGAGCAAGTTTTCTTTGATATAGTCTACGATGATGTGCGAGGCGGTTAGCACATCGCCGGGGATGGAGAAAAATCCTTGCACTTGTCCGGCATGTGGATCGAGGGTCATATAACGGTCGGCGCCGGCGATTTCGATCATGTCGGTGACGAGGCGGGACGTAATCGGGACACGCGGCTGGTCTTTTTTGTCCGAGCGGGAGTAACACAGATAAGGCACCACAGCCGTCACGCGCGCAGCGGAATCAAGCCGCAGGGTCTGGAGCGAAATCAGCAATTCCATTAAATTTTGGTGTACGGGGCGTGATGTGGTCTGGATGACGTAAACGTCTTGTCCGCGCACGCTGCTATGGAGTTTGACAAAGAGATTATCGTTGGGAAAGAGGATAATATCGCGTCCGCAAAGTTTGGTTTGTAAGTAGTCGGAAATTTTTTTCGCCAGTTCAGGCGAGGCGGTGCCACCAAAGAGAACAATATCTCCATAGGCTTTTTCGATTCTTGCACTTTTATTCATTGGCTTGCTGCTCCCATTCATCTCGCAAAATGCTCATCACGAGTACATCTTTATACTTACCGTCTTTATATTCTGCCTGGCGTCGGCGTCCTTCATGCACGAAGCCAACTTTTTCGTAGGTGCGAATTGCCCAAATATTGTCGTCATAGACGTAAAGCTGCACGCGGTTCAGGTTGAGGGTTTCAAAGCCGTGTTTGACCAATAGGCGCATGGTCTCGGTGCCATAGCCCTGATTCCAAACCGATTTGTCGCCGAGCATAATGCCCACTTCGCCCGAACGCGAAACCGTATCAATATTGTGATAGCCACAATTGCCGATTGCGCGCCAAGCCTCGCCTTCGCGAATTTCCACGACCATTGGGCGCTCGGCTGGCGGGCGTTTGCCCAGGCTTTCAAACCAGACTTCTTCCTCCCATAAGCCCATGGGCAGGTAGAGCGTTAGCCCTTTGGTCACTTCGGGGTCGTTAACCCATTCTGTAAAGGTTTGTAAATCTTCTCTTTCCGGACGGCGTAAACGAATTCTTTTTCCGTAGATCATTGGATGACTTCCTCAAGCGCTTCCCAGGGCGAGCGCTCTCTCGCAACGATTTTGGAGATGAGCGCATCGTAGCCTTCGGGCGATAGTTTTGCTAAAAATTGGCTGAATAATTTCTCTTGGACAAGCGCATCGAACGTGGCTTGGAGCTGGGCACGCTCACGAGCAGCCCACTCGCCGCCTGCGCGTAAAAAGGCGACGTGACGTGCAATCGTCTCGCCGAGTTCAGCGATCCCGATCCCATCCTTGGCAGTGACCCGTTTTATTTCCGGTACCCAAATGGGTTGCTGCTCTTCGGCTTTTGGTGGCGCGTCAACCACCATTCGCTGACCGTGATGTTGAAAAACACGCCGTGTGGGATGGGCAAGTTCCAGCATTCCCCTTAAGGCGCGTTCGGTATTCTCCACGCCGGGGCGGTCGGCTTTGTTGATGACGAGCACATCAGCGATCTCCAATATCCCGGCTTTGATGGCTTGAATATCATCGCCCAAGCCGGGCGCTTCGACGACGAGGGTGGTATGTGCCAAACGCGCAACATCCACTTCGGCTTGCCCCGCGCCGACGGTCTCAATCAGGATCACATCGAAGCCCGCCGCATCAAAAACTTGCACAACAGCGGCTGTGGTCTGCGCCAAGCCGCCCAACGAGCCGCGTGACGCCATCGAGCGGATGAAAACGCCCTTATCGCCATAGAGATCGCGCATCCGCACGCGGTCGCCAAGCACCGCGCCGCCCGTAAACGGGCTGGATGGGTCTACCGCGACGATTGCGACACGCTTTTCCGCTTTGCGATAATGCAGCGCCAGTTGGTTGACCAACGTCGATTTGCCGGTGCCGGGTGCGCCGGTCACACCGATTAGGTGCGCTTTGCCGGTATGCGGAAAAAGCTCATTTAAAGCAGCACGTCCCTCTTCGCTGTCGTTTTCGACGCGCGTGAGCAAACGCGACAAGGCAAGACGGTCTTGATTCAAAACGGCTTGAGAGAGACTCATTTTTGCCTCTTTCAAGCCGTTTTCTCTTTAATGGCGCGTATATCAGCGACAATATCTTCGGTCGATGCCCCCGGACCGTAGACGCCGGTAACGCCCATCTCTTTCAGTGGGGCAATATCCTCATCGGGGATGATCCCGCCCAAAAAAAGTTTGACATCGTTCTGTCCATTGGCTTTGACCAATTCCAGAATGCGCGGTACCAATGCCATGTGTGCGCCCGAAAGAATCGAGAGTCCGATTACATCCACATCTTCTTGCAGCGCGGCTTCGGCAATCATTTCAGGCGTTTGGCGCAATCCCGTATAGATGACTTCCATTCCCGCGTCTCTCAGTGCGCGTGCGACGACCTTTGCTCCTCGGTCATGCCCGTCAAGACCGGGCTTGGCAACCAATACACGAATATTTTCAGCGACCATTCTTCCTCCAGTAGGATAGGCAAATTTTCAAGCCTGAAAATTATACTATACGGCTACTTTTGAACGTCTTTTTCAGTCCGTTTTGATTTAACAAATCGGTTATCTGCACGCATTTTGGATGCTTGTTCTGCGATAAAATGAATGCCATATTTGATATGAAGCGTAAAAGGCGCAAAATATGGATCCAACAGCAAGTATTATCATCACATTGGCGTTGATTTTTTATTCGATTGGCGTGTGGAGCGAGCGGATTGCCGGGGAGCTAAAAGTGTGGCATTGGGTCTTCTTTGTGATGGGACTGATTTGCGACACTTGGGGAACGGGCTTGATGTTTGAATTCAGCGGTGGGATGACCTTGGATGTACATGGCATCACAGGGATGTTAGCCATTATCCTGATGTTTATCCACGCGATTTGGGCTGCCATTGTGCTCTGGAAGAAGGACGAGAAAGCCATCAAGAGTTTTCATAAATTCAGTGTTTTTGTTTGGGTGGTTTGGCTAATTCCCTACTTCAGCCCGATGTTCTTTGCACTGGGAAGTTAAAAGCTGTTTGGAAACTCTTTTTAACCGTTAATCTGCGCGAATTTTCGCTAATCATTTGCGCTTTCAAGGATATTTTTGGCGTAGATTGGCGTAAATTCGCGGTTATTTTATCTTTGACGAGGCTTGCTTTGCTGAAGGAAACACTTTTCAAACAGTTTCTTGGCTCCCAATAAAAAATGTAAGGGCGGGGTTACCCCGCCCCTGCGTCTAAAAATTAACATCTAACAACATCGTTAATACAAAGTTTTCCCGTTTCGTCCAGTGCGGCACAGGATTTCTTTGGGCAAAGAGCGCTTGATTGGTTTCCAGCGCTTCAGCGATGCTGACCCAAACGGGTTGGAAGCCTAAATCTGCTTCGTAAGCATCCAAGTTTTGTGCGCCCATTTCCTTGCTTATTTCACAAAAATAGTAATATGATGTCATCTTGAACGTCTCAAAATCCGGTTCGAGGGCATTGGCATATTCGATGACTTTGCCCAACTCCCCCGTCACACTTTTCAGCGTGGCTCCGGCTTCTTCAAGGAGTTCGCGTTGCAAGGCTTCGCGATGCGTTTCGCCTACATCCACGCCCCCGCCGGGGAATTTATAATCTCCATTAACGGGGGAGTAGATCATCAGCAATTTTCCAGCGTGGAAAATGACGCCTCGTATGGCTTCTCGCAGGAAAGTCTTCCCTTCGAGATTGACATTTTCGTGTCGGTAGATGGTCGTCAGTAATTGCATATTTTCAAACCGCGAATTTGCGCTAATCTTCGCGAAAATTCGTGCAGATTAGCGGATAAATCCTTTCAATCGTGATACCATAAATCCTGCAAAGTATACCCCTACAAAGGAAAGTCCCATGCCCGATACCGACGTCTTCATCATCTCC
>JANTFU010000109.1 GCA_024763295.1 Anaerolineales bacterium | reverse complement strand
ACCCAGTTGAACCCAAGCGCGAAGCGGAAAAAGCGAATCGTCCCGCCCCCGCCCCGCAAGCGAAAAAAGAAAAATCCGCTTCCAAAGCGCCATCCCCCGCAGCGCCCGCGGAAGCGAAACCTGCTTCCGCGCAAAAAGCTGCATCCGCATCCGAAAATGGGGAAGCCCAACTGCTGCCCTTCTCAGAAGAAGTGGTCAACAAAATGTTGACGCTCATGCACCTGGAAGCGACCGCCAGCGCCCGCTACGACGACCCCGACCGCGAAGGACGCAAATCGGTCTGCGTGGAAGTGACGGGGAAAGACTTGGGCGTGTTGATCGGGCGGCGCGGCGAAACTATCAACGCCTTTCAGCGCATCGCCGCGCTAATCGTCAGCAAGGAAATGTCGCGCTGGGTACGTCTCTCCATCGACGTGGAAGGACACCGCAACCGCCGTGAACAGCAACTGCGCCGCATGGCAAAACGTCTTGCCGATCAGGTTGCCAAAACCGGGCGGCGTCAAAGCCTTGAGCCGATGCCCGCGAACGAACGCCGTATTGTTCACATGGAATTACAAAATCATCCCGATGTGGTCACAAACAGCGTCGGCGAAGACCCGCAGCGCAAGGTTATGATTGAGCCGAAACACTAAAACAAAAAATCCCCGTTTTTGAAACGGGGATTTTTCTTATCAAAGCCTTGAGCTAAGTTTATTTGTCAGACTGGAAAACATCTCTGGTATATACTTTTTCCTTCGCGTCGGCTATTTCGCTAGAGATTCGATTTGCTACAATTACATCTGCGTTTCTTTTAAATTCATCCAAGTCTTTTATCACGGTTAAACCTTCGAAGCTATCACCATCAACCACCGGCTCGTAAACGATAATTTCGACCTGCTTTTCTTGCAGCTTTTCAATCACGCCTTGAATTGCCGCATATCTAAAATTATCTGAACCCGATTTCATAATCAGCCTATAGACGCCAACTGTCTTGGGCTTCTTGGCTAAAATTTGATTGGCAATAAACGCTTTTCTGGTTTCATTCGCATCAACGATGGCGCTAATCAAGTTATGGGGCACATCGCTAAAACTGGCGCGAAGCTGTTTTGTGTCTTTCGGGAAACAATAACCGCCATAGCCAAAAGATGGATTATTGTAATGCCCGCCAATTCTGGGGTCTAACCCAACGCCTTCAATGATTTCTTTCGTGTTCAAACCATAGGTTTCGGCATAAGAATCCAACTCATTGAAATAAGCTACGCGCATGGCAAGGTATGAATTAGAGAAAAGCTTAATCGCTTCAGCTTCTGTTGAATCGGTAAACAGCACCGCAATATCTTTCTTGATAGCGCCCTCTACGAGCAATTGAGCAAATCTCTCTGCGCGTTCGCTCTTCTCGCCCACGATAATGCGACTAGGATACAGATTATCGTACAGTGCTAAACCTTCTCGCAAGAATTCAGGCGAGAAGATAATATTATCGGTCTTGAATTTTTCTTTGACACCCTTTGTATATCCGACCGGTATGGTCGATTTGATGATCATGGTCGTATCGGGGTTGATTTCAAGCACGTCTTGAATAACATATTCTACCGAGCGCGTATCGAAATGATTTGTTTCGGTGTCATAATCTGTTGGCGTTGAGATAATGACAAAATCAGCATCTTTATACGCATCTTCTTTATCCAAGGTTGCCCGAAAGTTCAAGTCTTCTTTTTGGAGATATTCAGAGATCTCTTTATCCTTGATGGGAGATATTTTCTGGTTGAGCAATTCAACTTTTTCCGGGACGATGTCTAAAGCGACAACTTCATGGTGCTGCGCCAGCAATACCCCATTACTCAGTCCTACATATCCTGTTCCGGCAATTGCTATTTTCATTTTTTGGGTCCTTTTTAAATCTTTTTTTCACAAAGTTTAGAAGCACAAAATCCTAGCACAAAAAAGCAAATAAAAAAAGATACAATTTCAAACTCACCCTCGCTCACGCAACTCTTGAATGAAGTGCTTGTTTTCGATGGGTGTGTTGCAGTCTGTGGATAAAGGAAGTCGTCACACGGAGTGCGTCGCACCTACTTCGACAAAAAGATGCCTATCGAAGAATTTATTGCCTTTCTAACGGCAAATGCCCAGTGATGCAGGTGCGACGCACTCATTTTGCCCCATAAACTGAAACACACCCGTTTTCGAGATTGCAAAGAAAGAAGCCCCTGTTAACAGTTATAATTCACTGAAATTTAGATAAGGTGCGTAATGCAAGCGACAAATCCGCGAGACCTCAAAAAAATCCTCTATATTGAAGATACAGACGATGCACGCCTCCTCGTGCGCCGTCTGCTTGCGCGTGATTACGTCCTTCTCGAATCCAACAATCCCATTGACGGGATTGACCTTGCTCTAAACACCAATCCCGACTTAATCCTGCTCGACATGAATCTGCCCGATATGAGCGGGCGCGAAGTTGCCACACGCCTAAAACGCGCCCTGCCCGAAGCCCCTATCGTTGCCCTAACCGCCGATGTGAGCGGCAACGCGCGTGAAAAAGCCCTCGTAGCAGGCTGCGTTGGCTTTATGACCAAACCAATCGAAATCGACACTTTCCGCGAAGAAGTCAAAGCCTACCTAAACGGCAAAAGAGAAATCCCCAAAAATCCGGACAAGCACATGAAAGCCTATCACGAAGAACTTGTAGAACATCTTGAACGCAAAGTCCACGAATTAACCAAAATGGCAGAGCAAAACAGCTTTCTGGACAAGCAAAACAAGCATGTCATCGCCCGTATGGAACGTCACCAGCGCCTGCTCCAAGCCGCCGCCACCGTTGGGCACAACATCACATCCATTCTTGATTTGCACGAACTGCTCCAAACCACCGTCAACATTATCTGCAAGGAATACGAGTTCTACTATGCAGGCATCTTCCTGGTGGATGAAGAGAAAAAATGGGCGGTTTTACGCGCCGGTTACGGCGAAGCCGGCGAGAAAATGATCGCCAACAATCACCGCCTTGCCCTCGACGGCGACTCAATGATCGGCTCCTGTATCCGCGAGCGCCAAGCGCGCATCTCACTCGATGTTGGCGACGAAGAAAAACACTTCAAGAACCCCTTCCTACCCGAAACTCGCTCCGAAATGGGCTTGCCCCTCATCGCAAAAGATGAAACCCTCGGCGCCCTCACCGTCCAAAGCGAAAAAGTGAACGCCTTCAGCAACGCCGACATTGCCGCCCTGCAAACCATGGCAGACCAACTCGCCATCGCCCTGCGCAACGCAAAACTTCTCCAAGAACTCGAAAGCGCCAACGCCGAACTCCTCCGCACCAAAACCTTCGAAGCCATCGCCACCGCCACCGGCGAAGCCATCCACTGGGTTGGCAACAAAGCCGCGCCCATCCCCGGCAGCGCCGAACGCGTACGGGAAGATTTGCTCAACTTTATGGCAATCTTTAAAACCCTTTTGGATTTACCTCCCGAAGAACGGGATGCCCATCCCTACATGGACGTAGCGCGCGAAACATTTAGCTTGCTACCGTCATTGGACATTAATCTCGAAGAAAAAGCGGATGCCCTTAACCAACTCCCCCCGCAAAATTTACCCATCGTGGTAGACATTGAATCCAGCCTCGAAGATATCGGCATCATCAAGCAAAGCGCCGAAACCATCCTCAACATGAAAGAAGACCTAATCGGTCCCGGACGCCTCCCCAAAGCCGCCGAGATCGACGTCAACACGCTTATTACAGAAACCGTTGCGAGCATGGGCTACCCAACCGGCGTGGTTCGTGCAGAAATTGCATCAGACATTCCCAACGCTTGGGGCGACCCACGCCAGATCGGGCGCGTGTTGATCAATCTCATCAAAAACGCCTGGGAAGCTGCCAACAAGGGCAACCAAACCCGAATTCGCGTCTCGGCACGCCGCGCGGATGAGCCGGACTTTGTCCGCATCGAAGTCAAGGATAACGGTCCCGGCATCCCACCGGAAATCATGGAAAAGATTTGGGTATCCTTTTTCACCACCAAAGGCGACCGCGGCGGCACAGGACTGGGACTTTCTGCCTGTATGGAAATTATCACCCAAAGTGGCGGTAAAATCTGGGTCGAAAGCGAAGTCGGTGACGGTGCAAATTTCATCATTCTATTGCCCACCAAGAAAAAATGATTTTCGTTATACTTACAGTTTATGCGAAAGATAATTTCGCTGTTCTCGGCACAACAGGATTTTGAGAACACAATCGCCGCCGGAGACGGCAGCTAGAAATTTTTAGAATAGATATGTAACTACCTACGTCATTGCGAACCCCGATGCTTTTCAGGGTGAAGCAATCCCCAACTGTGCGGGAGACCGCTTCGCAAAAAGGCGCTCGCGGTGACATGAATTGTGTGGGTAGGTAGTTACATAGATATAGCAATCAATTTATTGCAACAAGGAGAAATCATGCCCAAAGTACTACTCGTAGATGACGAAGCCCTCGTGCGGCGCAGTATGCAAAAAACGCTAATCCGCAAGGGATTTGTTGTAGAAACAGCCGAAAACTGCTCCCAGGGACTTGAAGTTTTCAAAGCCGCAGCCGAAAGCGACACGCCCTTTGACTTGGCACTGCTCGATTTGAACATGCCCAACTTCGATGGCGTCCCTGCCCATGCCGCGGGTTTAGAGTTACTCAGCGCCCTGCTTGAAGTAGACCCTAATCTTGCAGCCGTCGTCCTAACCGCTTACGACGAAGTGGATACCGCCAAAGACGCCGTCCAACGCGGCGCACGCAGCTACTTTGTCAAAGGACGCGAACAAGGTTTAGTAGACCTGATTAATGAAATTTTAGGATAGTGAGAAAAGGAGAAAGCTCAATGACATCCTCTGAACGACAAGCAAGACTACTTGCCGCAACCGTACGCGTGGCAAATAACATCGCATTAATTTTAGATCCGCAGGAATTATTACAACGTACCGTTGATATTATCTGTGACGAATTCAATTTCTACTACGCCGGCGTCTTCCTGCTAGATCAAGCCGGAGAATACGCCGTCCTGCGTGCAGGACGCGGCGAAGCCGGGAAAGCCATGATAGCAGCCGAACATAAACTCAAAGTAGGCGGCAACTCGATGATCGGCGCATCCGTCAGTATGCGTGAAGCCCGCATCGCTCTCGATGTTGGCGAAGAAGCCGTCTTCTTCTCAAATCCCCATTTGCCCAACACACGCTCCGAAATGGCGCTACCGCTCATCGTGCGTGACAAGGTGCTCGGTGCCGTCACCGTCCAAAGCGTGGAAGAAGCTGCCTTCAGCGACGAAGATATTGCCACACTGCAAGGCATGGCAAACCAACTCGCGATTGCCATCGACAATGCCGAGCAATACGCCGCAAATCAGGCATTGCTCGCCCAAGCCGAACGCCGCGCGCGCCTGCTGGATGCCGCCAATGAAGTCGGTCGTGGCGTTGCTTCCATTCTCGATCTCGACGAATTGCTCCCCAAAACCGTTGACATCATCTGCGAAGCCTATAATTTCTACTACGCCGGGGTCTTCCTGACGGACGAAAACAAAGAATACGCCGTCCTGCGCGCCGGACGCGGCGAAGCCGGCAAAGCCATGATCGAAGCCGGTCACAAACTCAAGATCGGCGGCAACTCAATGATCGGCATGGCAACCTACGAACACAAAGCGCGCATCTCGCTCGACGTCGGCGAAGAAGCCGTTTTCTTTAACAATCCCTACTTGCCTGAAACTCGCTCCGAAATGGCACTCCCCCTCTGCACAGGCAACACCTGTCTCGGTGCTGTCACCGTTCAAAGCACCGAAGGCGCTGCTTTTAGCGACGAAGATATCCAAACCCTGCAAACCATGGCAGACCATCTCGCCATCGCCATCAACAACGCCAATTTGCTCAAAGAACTCGAACGTGCCCACGCCGAACTCCTACGCACAAAAACCTACGAAGCCCTCTCCAGCGCCACCACCGAAGCCATCCACTGGATTGGCAATAAAGCCCTGCCCATGACCACCACCGCAGCACGCATGAAAGAAGACTTGAACGACCCGCATCCGGATATCGAATCGCTCAAAGAAGACCTAGAGATGATTGACGAATCCGCGAAGCTCATCATGGAAGTCAAAGAAGCCCTGCTCGGACCAGCGCGCGAAACCGCTCCCCGCCCGGTCATGCTGGCAGACCTTTGGGCGGCTGCCGCATACGATGTTGGTACCGCTAAAGGAAAACTGACCATCCAATCAGACGCAGGCACTGCCCTCGCCATTGGCGACAGCGTCCAACTCGTCCGCGCCTTTGGACATCTGCTGCGCAATGCAGAAGAAGCCAGCGCGAAAGCCATCACCGTTGAAGTCATGCCTTCTGAGCGCAGTGGCTATGTAAAAACCTGCATCATCGACAACGGTATCGGCATCCCCGAAACCATGCAAGATAAAATTTGGGCATCCTTCTTCAGCACCAAAGGTGAAGGCTACAAAGGAATGGGCTTGGCAGCCTGCTTACATATCGTTACCCAACTCAATGGCACGATCGAAGTCGAAAGCGTCCCCGAAAATGGCACGACCTTCACCATCGAACTTCCTGTTGCAGAAGCCGCACCCGCTGCCGATCTGAGCGCCCTGCCTGCTAAAATAGCCGTCATCGCCCCGACAGGCGAATGGGCAAACTTTGCCAAATCCACGCTCAAAGCCGCTGGAAAAACCGTCTTCGACCAAATCGATGCCAGCGCCGAAGCCGTGTTGCTGGACGAAATCCTCGCCGAAGCCACGCTCAAATCGCTGGGGA
Source organism: Anaerolineales bacterium (assembly GCA_024763295.1). Lineage (GTDB taxonomy): Bacteria > Chloroflexota > Anaerolineae > Anaerolineales > Villigracilaceae > Desulfolinea. The sequence continues at coordinate 659 of JANTFU010000109.1, read as the reverse complement.
ATATGGGTGATAAAACCATCATCGTCTCAGCCGCGCCTAAAGTTGAGAACATCACCAAATTCCTGCAATCAGGCGTCAAAGATATGGTCTTGAAACCCTACTCGCCGGAAGAACTAAAGGCAATGTGGGACTAACCCCCACACCAAACAGATAACCCAAAAGCACCGAGTATCTTCGAGCTACTCGGTGCTTTTCATTTCAAAAGCTAATCTTTCGTCTGATAACGCTGGATCGCTTCCTTGATCTCCTGCGCATCATTCTTCGGCAGCCCGTTGATAAAAATCGGCTGCGAGCTACCCATCGTCTCCACCGTCAGATTTGCAAAAAATATTCCCGAATTCAACTTCACCGCTGCAATCTTTCCGTAGGTGATAATCTCCTCATCCGAACCGAAAAAGCGATTCTTGATAAAGTGAATGCCCTCATCTGCAACGATTACACGATCAGGGAAGAGAAAATTCCCGGCAGTCAAACGACTGGCAGCATAATGTTTAGCCATATTCGTCTCCTTCTAAGGAATGAGCATTAAATAACATACAAAGTTGTCCCAGTTCCTGAGCGGCAGGTGACAGTCGTTGAGCCTGAAGTCGAAGGACGGCGTTCGCTAAAAATCGCCCTTCGACTAGGCACTTCTCTAGCGTTCAGTGCTCCGCTCAGGG
>JANTFU010000108.1 GCA_024763295.1 Anaerolineales bacterium | reverse complement strand
GGGCAGGTTTTACCAAATTACTTATGCTCAGGTACTTATTTACTAAAAATAAAAACCACAAAAATTAAACTAAGCGACAACACAATGCCACCCATGAGAATACCCACGGCTTGCTTCGAGGGTAGCCCATTTTCCTCGTGAGAGAGTAAAAATTTAATCAATCCTGTCCCACCAGCGATGGCTAAAGCATATAAACTTAAATCCCAACTAAGCGCATTTTCCGACGTCAAAAACATAGAAAAGACCACTGCTCCGATTGCAAAAAACACACTGATGCGATTAATAACTTTAGAAGTAAGCATTAGCTTTTCTTTACTCATAACTACTCTCCACTTTCCACTTCTCGCAATTTACTAATCCCGCTTAACGATTTACAATCCTACCAATGAATACCAACTATCAAAACGCCCTCGATTACCTCTACAGCTTCGTAGATTATAGCCTGAAACATGCTTCCGAACTCGCCAAAGCCGAGTTTAACCTTGAGCGCATGCGCCAACTCATGTCCTTACTTGGCGACCCGCAAAATGACTATCCCATCATCCATATTGCCGGTTCCAAGGGCAAAGGTTCCACAGCCGCCTTCATCGAAAGTGCCTTGCGTGCTGCCGACCACAAAGTTGGGTTGTATACATCCCCTCACCTGCAAGAATTTACCGAGCGGATACAAATTAACAGAGTGCCCATCCCGCAGGATGAATTTAGCGCCCTCGTCGAAGAAATCAAACCCTTCGTCGAGCAAGTGCCCTACATCACCACCTTCGAACTGACCACCGCGCTCGGTTTTCTTTACTTCTCTCGCCAAAAAGTGGATGTAGCGGTCATCGAAGTCGGTTTGGGTGGACGACTGGACGCGACCAATATCGTCACACCGCTCGTCTCGGTCATCACTTCCATCTCGAAGGAACATACCGCCGTACTGGGAGATACGCTCAAGCAGATTGCCCGCGAAAAAGCCGGCATCGTCAAAGACGATATCCCCTTTGTCGTTGCGCCCCAGAAAGAGGAAGTTGTCCCCGTTTTTGAACTGCGGGCTGAAGAGATGGATGCACCGTTAACCCTCGTTGGACGCGATGTCCACTACCAAATCAAAAAGCGCACCATCGACGGGCAAGTCTTTGATGTGTGGTTCGAGCCGCAAGGCTATCAGAAAGTGGTCAAGTCACGTCTTAGTATTCCGCTTTTAGGCGATCATCAGGTTGAGAACGCGGTTACAGCGTATGCTGCGCTGACCATCGCCCGACAACGCGGTTTGGTCTTCAGCGCCCCGCACATCAAACAAGGCTTTATCGAAACCGAATGGCACGCCCGTTTTGAAATCTTCCAAGAGAAGAACCCGACCATTATTCTCGATGCCGCGCACACGCCCGCATCGATTCACAAACTGAAACTGACCCTGAACGAATATTTCCCCGAAACGCCCTGCGTTTTGATTTTCGGTGTTTCAGAAGATAAAAATGCGCGTAAAATGCTCAAAATTCTCGCCCCGCGTGTGGATACCGTCATCCTAACGCGCGCCGACCACCCACGCGCCCGCTCGCCGGAAGAACTGCGTCCACACGCCGACCAAGCCGGACTTAAGAGCGAAGCGATTGAGCCTGTCGAAGCCGCAGTTGCACGGGCGTTGGAAATCGCCGGGGATCAGAAAATCGTCCTCGCCGCAGGTTCCATTTTTTCCACTGCGGCGGTGAGGGCTGTTTTGACAAAAGCGTAGTGCGTATTTCGTATTGCGTAGCCCTCAAAATCATTACGCAATACGCATCACGCAATATGTACTCGCAAAAAGGAGCTTGCTTCAGTCGCTACGCTCCTTCGCAATGACAAAAATAATAGGATACACATGAATCAAAACGACTGGTTTGACGACGAAGAATTTGACGTTTCACTCTCGCAGCGTACCGAAGAACTGTACAGCGTGCCCAGCCACGAAACCGACGCCGACGGCTTGATCGAAGCCTGGGCTATACCGTTGCGAGATATGGTCATTTTCCCGAAAATGATTTCGCCGATCTTTGTTGGACGTGAAAGTTCGCTGCTCGCTATTCAAGAAGCCCAGCGTAGCAATCAGACAGTGATTGGCTTATCGCAGCGCGACTCCGAACAAAACAACCCCGGCAGAGACGACTTTTTGCCCATCGGCGTCGAAATGGCAATTGGACGTTTGCTGACCTTGCCCGAAGGCGCCAGTTCTGCACTCGTGCAGGGACGCCGCCGCGTGGAATTGGTGGAAGTTTTGCAACTCACGCCCTTTATCCGTGTGCGCGTGCGCCCGATCAACGAGCCAACCGACGCCGAGCGCGAAATGAAAGCCCTGATGCGCTCCGTGATAGACTCTTTTGAGCAAGCCGTGCATCTCGACCACAGCATCCCCGATGAAGCACATCTCTACGCGCTCAACATCACCGAACCCGGCTGGCTGGCAGATATGATTGCCTCCTCGCTGACCATCCCCGCGCAAGAAAAACAAAAACTGCTCCTGCTGCCCGATCCTGCCACGCGTCTGCAACAACTCAATATGCTGTTGGCACAACTTGTCGACGTGCTCGAACTCGAAGACAAAATTCAGTCGCAAGTGCAATCCGAAATGGATCGCAGCCAGCGTGAATATTACCTGCGCGAACAGCTCAAAGCCATCGAAACCGAGTTGGGCGAAAGCGATATTTGGTCTGGTGATCTCGCCGAAGTCCACCAGAATATCGAAAAAGCGCATCTACCCAAACACGCCCTCGCCACCGCCCTCAAAGAACTCGGTCGGCTCAAACAACTGCCGCCAATGGCGCCTGAAAGCGGCATCATCCGCGCCTACATCGACTGGATTACCGAACTCCCCTGGAAGAACGCCACGCGCGACAAACTCGACGTGCGCCACGCCGCCAAAGTACTCGACCGCGATCATTACGGATTGAAGAAAATCAAAGATCGCATCCTCGAATATATTGCGGTCAAAAGCCTTAAGCCGAAAAAGGATCGACAGCCGATTCTATGTTTTGTAGGCGCGCCCGGCACCGGCAAAACCTCGCTCGGACGCTCCATCGCCGAAGCGCTCGGACGTGAATTTGTTCGCGTTTCTCTGGGCGGGGTGCGCGACGTGAGCGAGATACGCGGACATCGCCGCACCTACATTGGGGCGCTGCCCGGACGCATCATCCAAACCATGAAGCGTGCCGGTAAGATCAATCCGCTCTTCATGCTCGACGAGATCGACAAACTCGGCGCCGACTTCCGCGGCGACCCCGCCGCCGCCCTGCTCGAAGTGCTTGACCCCGAACAAAATAACGCCTTCAGCGACCACTATCTCGAAATCGACTACGACCTTTCCAAGGTCATGTTCATCACAACGGCAAATTCACTCTACGACATCCCCGACGCGCTACTCGACCGCATGGAAGTGATCGAATTTCCCGGCTACATCGAAGATGAAAAGCTACAAATTGCCGAGCAATATCTCATTCCGCGCCAACTGCTTGAAAACGGCATCGACGATATAGATTTGAGCTTTTCCAGCGCTGCTTTAAAACGTCTCGTGCGCGAATATACCGATGAAGCCGGCGTTCGTAATTTAGAGCGCGAAATCGGCAAAGTTTGTCGTAAAGTTGCCCGTCTCAAAGCCGAAGGGAAACGCTACCCACAGCAGATTAGCGCGCCCGCCATCGAAAAACTACTCGGTCCGCCCGAATACTTCTTGCCTGACCCCGAAGAGAACGACGAAGTCGGCGTCGCCACCGGTCTCGCGTGGACAATAAATGGCGGCGAAACGATGACCATCGAAGTCGCTGTCCTCGAAGGCAAAGGCAATGTTCAAATTACGGGGCGCGTCGGCGAGGTGATGCAAGAATCCGTGCAAGCGGGGCTGACCTACATCAAATCCCGTGCGGCGGATTTTGACATCCCGCTCGAAGTTTTCGACCGCATGGACATCCACCTGCACATGCCCGAAGGTGCCATTCCGAAAGATGGTCCCAGCGCGGGCATCACCCTCACCACCGCGATGCTCTCTGCCCTTACCGGTCACCCTGTTTACAGGGATGTCTCGATGACAGGCGAGATCACGTTGAGGGGGCGTGTGCTTCCGGTCGGCGGGGTACGGGATAAAATCATCGCCGCGCATCGGCTTGGGATGAAGGTTGTCCTGCTGCCAGAGAAAAACATCAAAGATTTGCACGAACTGCCCAAGCAAGTCCGCGCGGAGTTGAAAATCATTCCCATCAAACACATGGATCAGGTCGTTGAGATCGCCATCGCGCCCGAACGCGCCATCGATCCGCCGCGCCCCAGTAAAGAAGAAAGCGACGAATAACTTATAGAGAAAATATTTAGAAGTTGGCAAAATACAGTTCCTGAGCGGAGCGACGACCGACGGGAGGAGTGTAGTCGAAGGACGGCGCTCTCAGGAAAACCGCTCTTCGACTGCGGACTTCGCATCTCAGTCCTCCGCTCAGAGGCTGTAATTACTGTTTCTAAATGATTTATCCATTAGAAGTGACTGTCACCTTTGAGAACTTCTAAACTGTATGATGCATCAGAAAACACTCGTTCAATAATTGTCAAGTTGGCTTTGGAGATGACAGTCGCTTTAGCAAAGTCAACCCAGCTTTCCTACGAAAGGATTTCGCCATGCCTCGTTCACTCAAAAATAAAGTCGTACTTATCACGGGGGCATCATCAGGCTTTGGAGAACACGCTGCCCATCTCTTTGCGCAGGAGGGCGCCAAGGTTGTTCTCGCAGCGCGACGACTTGACCGCCTGCAAAAATTAGCGGACGAAATTCAAGATGCCGGTGGCGAAGCCATCGCTGTGCCCGTCGACGTTGCCAGTCAGGAAGAAATCAGTCTGATGGTCGAAACCACCCTCGATGTTTACGGCAAGATCGACATCCTCTTCAACAACGCCGGTTTTGGTCGCCTCGACTGGCTCGAAAACCTTAGCCCACGGCGCGATATCCAAACCCAGATTGACGTCAACCTGACCGGTCTCATTCAAGTCACACGCGAAGTGCTCCCGCACATGCTCAACCGTCGCAGCGGACACATCATCAACATGTCCTCGGTCGCAGGCTGGACGGCTGCCCCACTTTACAGCATTTATGCTGCCACAAAATATGGCGTGCGCGGCTTCACAGATGCCTTGCGACGCGAAGTCAAGCATCTGGGTATCGAGGTTTCCGGCATCTATCCCGGACCCGCCGAGACCGAATTTAGTGAACATACCGGCAAAAGCAACGCCAAGAAAAAAGCCAGCAGCCCCAAATGGGCAAAAATGAGCGCAGACTTTGTTGCTCAAAAAGTTATTGACATTGCCAAGCGCCCCCGCCGCACGATGATCTTGCCCTGGTGGTTTGGCTTGATCATCTGGTTTGACAACCACTTCCCCGGCATCTCAGACCTTGTGCAAAATAACTTTGCAAAAAAACATCATCTATAAAACCCTGACCTGACAGGTTCCTAAAAAACTGTCGGGTCTCATTCTTTAAGGATGGAAGACAAAATGAATCAGCACCGTTTAAAAAAGCTAACCAACGCCCTCACAGAATCCGGCTTGGACGCTCTCGTACTCAATCCCAGCCCCAGCTTGCTCTATGCCACCGGACTTCATTTTCACCTCATGGAACGCCCCGTCATCGGCATCTTCGGCGCTGACGGACGTGTCGGCTTGGTACTCCCCGAACTGGAAACCGCCAAACTCAACGGCTTAGACATAGATGCCTTCCCCTACGGCGAAAACCCCGCCACTTGGACGAGTGTCTTCAAAAAAGCCTTCGATGCCTTTGACTTAAACGGAAAACGCATCGGCGTGGAACCGCTCGCCATGCGCATTCTCGAATATCGCTATTTACAAGCCTCTGCGCCGCACGCCACCTTTCCCGACGCAACCGAGACCATCGCCTCCCTGCGGATGCGCAAAGACACGGATGAAATCGCTAATATGCGCAAAGCCGTCGAGATCGCCCAAAACGCCCTCGAAGCAACCCTCCCAAAGGTCAAGATTGGCGTTAGCGAAAAAGAAATCGCTGCCGAATTAGTGATGCAACTCATCCAACACGGCTCCATGTCGCCCTTCCCCTTCCAGCCGATTGTCTCCGCCGGACCCAATTCTGCCAATCCGCACGCCACCCCAACCGAACGCAAATTACAGGCAGGCGATCTACTCGTCATCGACTACGGCGCAATGGTCAACGACTACGTTTCCGACATTACGCGCACTTTCGCCATCGGTGAAATTGACGACGAATACCGCAAAATCCACGAGATCACGCAAGCCGCCAACGCGGCAGGGCGTGCGGCAGGCAAACCCGGTCTGCCCGCTGGCGTGGTTGATATCGCCGCCCGTAAGGTCATCGACGATGCCGGTTACGGTGCATACTTCACACATCGCACCGGTCATGGTCTCGGCATGGAAGGACACGAAGCACCCTATATGCGCGCCGACAACCAACGCATCCTCGAAGAAGGCATGGCATACACCGTCGAACCCGGCATCTACCTCCCCAATCGCAACGGCGTCCGCGTGGAAGATGATATGATTATCACCAAAGATGGCGCAGAAAGTTTGACAACCTTACCACGAGAAATACGAGTCTTAGGCTAACAAAAAACACAAACAGTGCATTGCATCCCTAAGGATGCGTTGCACTGTGGGTCTTGCAAAGCGAGCTTGAATTAAAAAAACGACTTGCAACGCACTTTTCAAGTGCAATGCAAGTCTATCCAAACTCTTGGCAAAAATATGATCATAAAAACCGCAGAACCCTTCCTCTTCCCCGGCAATAAAATTGGTTGCCTGCTGATACATGGCTTCACCGGCTCGCCCAAAGAAATGCGCTGGCTCGCTGAATACCTCGCGGAGCAGGGCTTTAGCGTCCTCGCTCCCCGTCTGGCTGGTCATGCTACCAACCCAGACGATATGATCCGCTCACGCTACGTCGATTGGATGCACTCTGTCGAAGATGGCTACCATCTTTTGCGCGGAATCGCAGATCAGGTGGTCTTGATCGGCTTATCGATGGGGGGCGTACTGAGCCTCTTGATGGCTACCAAGCTAAAGGTTGCGGGCGTTGCGACCATGTCTGCACCTTATTTGCTCAACGATCCACGCATTAAATTCGCGAAAGCAGCCTCCCGAACAGTCCGCTTTCTCCCCAAAACGGATGGCGAACCCGGCGCAGGTTGGTTTGATAAGGATGCTTGGCGGGAACAGGTTTCGTATCCCGAAAATCCCGTGCGTTCAATCGCAGAATTGGATACGCTGATGGGCGAGATGCGTGCCGCGCTCCCGACCCTGAACGTGCCCACGTTGCTCGTGCATTCGCGCAACGACAATTATGTACCGCTAACCAGCATGGACGATATCTACGCCGCCTTGACAGTGACCGACAAAGAAAAAATGTGGGTCACCGAGAGCGGGCACGTTATCCC
>JANTFU010000107.1 GCA_024763295.1 Anaerolineales bacterium | reverse complement strand
AGCGTGGTTTCCTGCCCATTTTCGTCGGTCGCGCGCAGGAGAACATCGGTGCCTTTGGGGGCTTGCAATAGAACAATTAGACTTTCATCAGCTTCTTTGCCAAATCCCTCCACACAGAGTTTTGAATGATCATCGCTACAATAGGGGAGATATTCAAGCGTATCAAGCGGTTCTTCTTGTGCTTGAGGCGTTTCTGCGGATGCACATGCTGAGAGCAATAGTCCTAGGATAAAAAAAATGCTCAATAGTTTTTGGGTGGTGATTTTTGTCATCGTTTCCTTTACCTTATCAGTTTTTCTTATATGCTAGTTTTTTGGATGTTGTCTTACGCCATCTTTGTCTTTAGTGTAAGAAGGCGAATATGTGCCGGAATGGTTGCTTGATGTTTACGGGTTCTTTCTCTACACAGTCGCATAAACCATACAAGCGGATTTTGACTACTTTGTTTTTCGTTCGCTGATATAGAATACGATTTCAGTTTTGAGGACGGTTTGCCCGGTCTGATCTTTGATTTCGAAAGGAAGTTTCACGTCGCCAGGCTGGAGTAGAGATGCGTCTAGCTCGCATTCGCCGACCAACTTTCCTTTGGCTTTTTTTACATACTTCACGGTCATCTCGCGCGGTATCCAGCGCAGATGATTGGGGATTGTTGCTTCTACGGTAAGCCCGCCAACCAACTCACTGAGCGTACACAGCGCACCGGCGTGGATGGTTCTGAAATGGTTTTGAATAGAGCGCCGATCCTTGATTTCAACGCGACAATAGCCCGGGCGGAAATCCGTAATTAGCGGGTGAATAGTGCGGAAGAAGGGCGCTTGAAACGAGACCGCTTGGCTGAAAATAAAATTACCAAACGGGAGCTTTGTCAGTTTTTTGTAAATTGCGAGGGTTTTACTCATTTCTCTTCTCCTCAATTGTATGTATTTCTCTAAGCGAAAAGATTGTACCGCCCCTTTCTAACCCTTGCCACCTTTGTATTCTCCTTTGTCACCTTTGCCCCCGCTGGTATAATCACGCCCATGTTTGAATACGAACTCATCGTCACACAAGGTCATGCCCGCGCCGGCGTCTTCCAGACCCCGCACGGCGCGCTCGAAACGCCCGTCTTTGCCCCCGTCGGCACACAGGCAACCGTCAAATTGTTGACCCCCGACCAAGTTGAGGGCACGGGCGCTTCGCTCGTTTTGTCCAACACCTACCATCTCTATCTGCGTCCAGGCGATGAACTCGTCCGCGATATGGGCGGCGTCCACAACTTTATGCAGTGGCACGGACCGATGCTAACCGATTCGGGTGGTTTTCAGGTTTTTTCGCTCTCCAATACCAACAAAGTGGACGAAGACGGTGTCACCTTTCGCAGCCACATCGACGGCTCGAAGCACCGCTTTACGCCCGAAAAATCCATCGAAATTCAGAATAATTTAGGCGCGGACATCATCATGGCGTTCGATGAATGCGCTGATCCCTACGACGAAGCCTACATCAAAAAAGCGATGGACAGGACGCACAGATGGGCTGTCCGTTCAGTGGAAGCGCACAAGCGCCCCGACCAAGCCCTCTTTGGGATTGTGCAAGGCGGCGTCAATCCCGACCTGCGGGTTGAATCCGCTAAATTTATATCTGCCCTAGATACGCCCGGTATCGCTATCGGCGGCTTGAGCGTCGGGGAGACCAAAAAAGATATGTACGCCACCCTCGACGTGCTTGCGCCAGCCCTGCCCCAAAACAAACCCCGTTATCTGATGGGGGTCGGCACCCCCGAAGACCTGATCGAAGGCGTCCGGCGCGGCGTGGATATTTTCGACTGCGTCCTCCCGACCCGTTTAGCCCGCCATCATGCCGCTTTTTCGCCCGAAGGTCGCCTAAATCTCAAGAATGCAGTCTTCAAACGCGATGAGCGCCCCATCGACGAGGCTTGTACTTGCTACACCTGTCAAACTTTTACACGCGCCTATATTCGCCATCTCGTCGTGGCGAAAGAATTGCTGGCTGGCACGCTGCTCTCCATCCACAATTTGCACGCCCTCATCCACCTCGTCAAAGATATGCGCGCGTCTATTTTGGATGGCAGCTTTGACGAAAAAGTCCCCGCTTGGCTGGATCGCTGGGCGGGGAATGCTTCTAAAGGTCGCTAAAACGTGAAACGTAAAGCGTGAAGTCGTTCCTCACGCAACACGTTTTACGTTTCACGGAAGAAAACTCTCCAGAGAATTAGAAAATCATGACAATACTTCAAGCCATCATCCTCGGCATCATACAGGGATTAACCGAATTCATCCCCGTCTCATCGACTGCGCATTTGCTCATTGGGCAGGAGTTGCTCGGTATCCCTGCGAGTGACGCGATGTTTGCCTTTCTCATCCTTGTGCAATGGGGCACGCTGGTTTCACTCTTTATCTATTTCGGGAAAGATTTGCTGAATATTTTGCGTGCATTTTTTGTGAGCCTAAAAGACTTCCGAAGTCTTCAAGATTTCGGAAATCTCAGCATGGACGCGCGAATGGCTTGGTTTGCATTGATCGCGACCATCCCTGCGCTGGTCGTGGGTTATTTGCTCAAAGATGCTCTTGAAGCTTTGTTCAGAACGCCACTTTTGGCAGCGTCTGTGCGACTCTTTTCAGCAGCGATTTTGCTCTCTCTCGCCGAATGGCTGGGGAAACGCACGCGCGCAGAAAAAGAGATGACCGCGACCGATGCCTTTATCGTCGGGCTTTTTCAGGTTTTTGCCGTTTTCCCCGGCGCATCCCGCTCCGGCTCAACGATTGCAGGCGGTATGTTGCGCGGATTTACGCGTGAAGCCGCCGCGCGTTTTGCCTTCTTGATGTCGATTCCTGTCATGTTAGCGGCGGGGGCGTATGAATCGCTTGATCTCATCCAGATGAGTGGATTGGCTGAATTTCTGCCCGTGTTAGCGGTTGGATTTGTCAGCGCGGCGTTGGTTGGCTGGGCGGCGATCCGTTGGTTGATGGCGTATTTGAGCAAGCATTCGCTCTACTCTTTCGCGGTCTACTGTGCGGTGGTGGGGAGCGTGGTTCTAGGCGTTTACATTTGGGGATAAGTGTAGGATAACCATTCCTGAATGGTGTGAAAACGAATATGGAAAAACATCTACCTGAAATGACTGCGCTTTTGCAGCAGTTGGTCGAAGCCGAATCGCCGTCCAATGAGAAGCAGGCGGTTGACCAAGTTGGTGCTATTTTAGCGGAAGCAAGCCAAAATTTGGGCGCGTCCGTGACCGTTTATCCGCAAGAAAATCGTGGGAATCATCTTGTCGCAAAATGGGGCGAAGGCGAGGGTGGCATCCTGTTGCTGGGTCACATGGATACGGTTTTTCCGCTGGGAACGCTTGGCGCCATGCCCTTTTACGAGCAGGACGGCAGGGTTTATGGTCCCGGCGTGCAGGATATGAAGGGCGGTTTGGTGATCGGTTTGATGGCGATTAAGGTGTTGCTCGCAGCAGATGAAATGCCTGACCGACCGATTACGTTTTTGTTTACATCGGATGAGGAAGTGGGCAGCCAGACATCGCGAGCGTTGATTGAGAAATTGGCAGCGCAAGCGGCTTTGGTTTTATGTTTGGAACCGAGCTTGGCAGATGGCTCGTTGAAGACATCGCGCAAAGGCGTGGGCGATTTTACGCTCGAAATTACGGGCAAGGCGGCGCACGCAGGTGGTAACCATGCCGAAGGGCGCAATGCGCTTGAAGAGATGGCGCATCAGATTTTGGTGATTCAGGCGCTGACAGATTACGAAAAAGGCACTACGCTCAATGTAGGCGTCGCACAGGGCGGCACAGCGCCAAATGTCGTCCCTGATTTTGCAAAATTGGAGATTGATTTACGTCTCACCACTACTAAAGATTTTGCGCGTATCCATCAAGGTTTGCGAGAACTAAGCCCGAAATTAGACGGCACAAAACTCGCGTTGCACGGCGGTCTCAACCGCCCGCCGATGCCTTTTGATGCAACCATGCAGAAAACTTTTGCGCATGTGGCGGAAATTGCCGCAGATGCAGGCATCGAACTGAAATCCGGTAGCAGTGGCGGTGGTTCTGATGCGAATTTTGTCTCCCCGTTGGGAATTCCTGTTTTGGATGGGTTAGGCGCAGTAGGGGATGGCTTGCATTCATCCCGCGAGTTTATTTACAAAGCAAGTTTAGTGGAAAGAACAAAACTGTTAGCCCTGCTTTTACGAAATTGGTAACTTATCCCTTATAATTATTCCATATCATTTTTCTTTAGAGGAGCCAAGCTATGGATTACGCGGCGTATAAGCCGGCAGTGATGTCCTTGCTCAAAAAGCTCGTAGAAATAGAATCTCCCACTTATGAAAAAGCGGCGGTAAATCGGCTGGGAGCGGTTGTGGCGCGGGAAGCATCGAAACTGGGCGCTTCGATTGAAATTATTCCCAAGAAAACTGTTGGAGATCAAATTATTGCTCGCTGGGGTAGTGGTCCCGGCGGCTTTTTTCTGGTAGGACATATTGACACGGTTTTCCCGCTTGGCACGCTCGATTTAATGCCTTTTTACGAAGAAGGCGCTAAAACATTTGGTCCCGGCGTCTTGGACATGAAGGCAGGGGTTGTGATTATGCTTCAGACGATTGCTATTTTGCAAGAGATGGGACAAATGCCCAAGCGACCAATCACCATGTTTTTTAATACCGACGAGGAAATGGGCAGCTATCTTTCGCGTGAAATCGTCAAAAAACTCGCCAAAGACATGGCATTAACGCTCGTTTTTGAACCAAGCGAAAACCTTGACGGCTCGCTGCATACCTGGCGTAAAGGCACGGGAAAATTTCACATCAAAGTGCAGGGACGTGCAGCGCATTCCGGTGGCGCGCATCAAAAAGGTTTAAATGCCATTGAAGAGCTTTCTTATCAAATCGTTAAAGTGCAGCGCCTTACGGATTACGATAAAGGCACGACCATTAACATTGGCTCTATACAAGGCGGGCGCGCTATCAATATCGTACCCGCATTTGCCGAAGCCGATGGCGATATCCGCGTAATCACAGTGGACGAATATAAGCGCGTCGAAGCGGTTATTCGTAATTTGGAACCGGTGCTTAAAGAAGCCCTGATTGCCACAGAATGCATTCTCAACCGCCCGCCAATGCCTTATACCGAGTTGACTGACGCCACCTTTAAAAAAGCGCAAAAAATTGCCGCCGCCGAAGGCATGGAGATCATCGCGGGTGGTTCTGGCAGTGCTTCGGATGCCAACTTCGTCGCCGAGATGGGCATCCCTGTGCTCGATGGCATGGGCGGTGTTGGCGAAGGTTTTCATTCTGAAAGCGAATATATTCTCACGCAAAGCATTCTTGACCGCCTAAAACTCACAGTAGCTCTTTTGCGAGATTGGTAAATGCGTCGCTTTTTCCCTATCATATTTTTTCTTTTGCTCATTGCATGCACGCCGCAGACGCCAACGGCGGTTGTTGAAATCGACCGTGAGCGAATCAATGTGTATGCGGATTCTTTCAGTCTCGACCAGTTCGCAGCGCTCGCAGATTGCGCGGCACGCTCGCCTTTTGGGCTGGTTGTTCGCGTGGCAGATATCAATGCGGCGAATATCATCTTGACCGTTAACCCGCAGCAAAAACCAGATGCGGTTGCTTATCAGCTCGGCGAAGTTCAGTTCTTGCCGGTGGTCAGTCGGCAAAATCCGCTAGAATTGAGTTTTGCTGACCTGCAAGCGATTTATAGCGGAAAAATTTATAACTGGTCACAGCTTGGTTGGGATGATGCGCCCATTCAGGTTTGGGCATATAATTCGGGAGCCGGCGTTAACGGAATCCTTTTAGGACAGGGCAGCCTGTCCTCTTTGGCATACCAAGCCCAAACTCCGGCGGCGATGCGGTCTGCCATCCAAAAAGATATGTACGCAATTGGTTTTCTGCCTGCTGAAGCCCTCGAGCCGAACGACAACATCCGCTCTTTAGCGTTGGACATGGCGTTTTCTTTGCCTGTTTTGGCGCTCTTGCCGAAAGATGATGCGTCAGCTTTGGCGCTTTTGGAATGCCTTGAGTAATTTTTAATTGATATTTTATTCTGAACCTGCTACACTAAAGCGTGAGAATCTTAAGGAGGCAACATGTATAGTGTGATCGGACCTGATATCAGCTTTTATGTGGACGATGATGCCACACCTGAGGGCGTTGATTTCGCCAAAATGAAAACGAACGCTGATTTTGTGATTATTCGGGTGGGACAAAATCAGTGGATCGATTCTGATTTTCGCACAAATTGGGCTGCTGCAAAAGCAGTTGGTTTGCCGCGTGGCTCGTATTGGTTTTATGACAGCCGTGTAGACCCGAAGCGTCAGGCAGAGCTTTGGGCGAATGCGCTCAAAGATGATCTCGGTGAATTGCCACTTTGTGCTGATTTTGAAGATAACTATAATGGCGCCCACGGTGGTTGGCGAAAATGGTACACCTTTCTCGAAACGCTTAAAAACTTATTGCCCGGCAAAGAGATTGTGATTTACACGGCATCCTATTACTGGCAACAGTACGGACCCAATCCCACGACGGAAGCCAGCAGTTTGGAATACTTCCATCAATATCCGTTGTGGATTGCCAATTACCAAGTTTCCAAACCGAATGTGCCTGCGCCTTGGGGAGAAGATGAATGGCTTTGGTGGCAATATACAGCGCACGGAGACGGTGCCACGTATGGTGTGGAAAGTAAAAATATTGACTTGAATTATTTTAATGGTGATTTAGATGCTTTTCGCGCACGCTTTAATCTTTCATCAACGCCGACTGTGCCCGATGTGACGAAATATAAAGTGGATTTGAGCTTGCGTGAAAGCCCCGACCAGAAAGCAAGTGTTTTGGGCGTTTTAGCGCATAATGCTGAAGTTGAAAAAGTTGATACAGCCAGCAACTGGGTGAAAGTCCGTCGCACAGACGGTTTGGTTGGCTGGGTGCTTTCCGACTATTTGGTCAAGCAGGAAGTTGTTGTCCCGCCAGTTACGCCAACCCTGAAGCCTTGGGCTAAAGTTTTACCGGTTGCGCTAAATGTGCGCGCGAGTGACAGTGCATCTGCTGAAGTTGTCGGGATTTTGAAGCAAGATCAAGTTGTGCGCGTACTTGAGATGAATGACGACCAAAGCTGGGTAAAGATCGTGGATGAAGATTCAGACAGCGGCGTGCAGGGTTGGTCGGGCAGTGAGTTTTTCCTTTTTTATGATGAAAAGCCTGTTGTGGATGCGCCGCCGGCAGTGGGAGACAAGTGGTTTAAAGTTAATGTTTATGCGTTGAATGTTCGCAGTGGTCCTAGTACTAGCAATGCGGTGGTCGGCAAAGTTGTGCAGGATGATTTCGTTAAACAGCTTGACATTGACGAGACTGAAAAATGGTACAAGATCATCACACAGGATGGGAATATCGAGGGCTGGGTGTATGCTTACTATCTGCTCGAGGCTGAAGCGCCTGAAGAAC
>JANTFU010000106.1 GCA_024763295.1 Anaerolineales bacterium | reverse complement strand
CGCGCTACAAAATTATGAACGGTTATCACGTCTCGCGGCGTGGCGGCTGGGATACGCACGGTCTGCCGGTCGAAGTGGAAGTCGAGAAAAAGCTCGGTTTTACCAACAAACAGCAAATCGAAGATTACGGCATTGATAAATTTAACGAACTTTGCCGCAACTCGGTCTTTACCTATATTCAAGATTGGGAACGTCTGACTGATCGCATCGCTTTTTGGGTGGACCTCGAAACCGCCTACGTCACTTTCACGGACGATTACATCGAATCCGTTTGGTGGATTTTGAAAAACTTCTGGGAAAAAGACCTGCTTTATCAGGGCTACAAGGTTGTGCCCTATTGCCCGCGTTGTGGCACGCCGCTCTCTGACCATGAAGTGAATCAGGGCTACAAAGATGTGAATGAGCCTTCGATTTTTGTGCGCATGCCGCTCGCTGACGATGACGGGACCTCGCTGCTCGTTTGGACGACCACCCCGTGGACGCTTCCCGCTAACGTCGCCGTTGCCGTTGGTGCAGATGTGGATTATGTTCGCGTCGAAGCCCCATTGGCTGACGGTGGCAGCGAGCGATTGATCTTAGCCCAAGCCCTCGTTGAGAAAGTCTTCGGCGATGTCGAAGTCAAGGTGCTGGATACTTTCAAAGGCAAAAAGCTGAAAGGGACGAAGTACAACCCTCTCTTTACCTTTATGCCGCCTGAAAAGCCTGCCCATTATGTCATCACGGGCGATTTCGTGACCACTGAAGACGGTACCGGGCTGGTACATATTGCGCCCGCCTTCGGTGCAGATGACATGGAAGTCTCGCTCGATTTTGACCTTCCCGTCATCCAGACCGTTGCGCCTGATGGTACTTTCTTCCCCGAAGTGCGCCCGTGGAGCGGTGTTTTCGTCAAAGAAGCCGACCCGCTCATTATCGACGATCTGCGCAATCGCGGCTTGCTCTTTAATGTCAAAGATTACGAGCATTCTTATCCGCATTGCTGGCGCTGCAAAACTCCGCTGCTCTACTACGCCCGCGAAACGTGGTATATCCGCACGAAATCACGCAAAGATCGTTTGGTCGCGCTGAATAACGAAATCAACTGGGTGCCTGAACACACCAAGCACGGGCGTTTTGGCAACTGGCTCGAAAATAATATCGACTGGGCGCTTGGACGTGAACGCTATTGGGG
The DNA here is from genome assembly GCA_024763295.1 of Anaerolineales bacterium. Lineage (GTDB taxonomy): Bacteria > Chloroflexota > Anaerolineae > Anaerolineales > Villigracilaceae > Desulfolinea. The sequence continues at coordinate 6,340 of JANTFU010000106.1, read as the reverse complement.
CACGCCGCTGCCGGTTTGGGAGTGTGAAGACTGCCGCCACCAGCATGCCATTGGCTCGCGTGCCGAGTTGACCGAACTCTCCGGCACGGATTGCTCCGATCTTGATTTGCACCGTCCTTACGTTGATGATGTTCACTTTGCCTGTCAGGAATGCGGCGGCAAGATGAGCCGCGTCCCCGAACTGATTGATGTTTGGTTTGATTCCGGTTCAATGCCCTATGCACAGTGGCACTATCCCTTTGAAAATCAGGAAGAATTCAAGAAGCAGTATCCAGCCGACTACATCTGCGAAGCGGTTGACCAAACGCGCGGCTGGTTCTACTCGCTGCACGCCATCAGCACGCTGCTTAACGATCAGGTCAGCTTCAAAAACGTCATCTCGCTTGGACATATTCTCGATGGCGAAGGCAAGAAGATGTCCAAAACTCTCGGCAATATCGTTGACCCCTGGGATGTCCTTGACAATCACGGCGCAGATGCTTTCCGCTGGTATCTCTACACCGCCACCCCACCCGGACAGCCGCGTCGTTTTTCTGCCGAGTTGGTTCACGAGGTGGTGCGTAACTTTACTCTCACGCTTTGGAATGTCTACTCTTTCTTCGTGACTTATGCCAACCTTGACCAGCCCAGCTTGCAGAAACCTGAAAAATTTGACAACCTGCTTGACCGCTGGCTGCTTTCCTCGCTGAATAGCCTCGTGCGGGAGGTGACCGGAGCCTTTGAAAATTACGATGTCACCAACGCAACGCGTCCGATTGCGGATTTTGTCGATGCGCTCTCGAACTGGTACTTGCGTTTGTCCCGCCGCCGTTTTTGGCGCTCTGAAGCGGATGCCGATAAGGAAGCGGCGTACTACACGCTGTATACCGCTTTAGTGACCTTATCCAAACTCCTCGCACCGACCATGCCCTTCATCGCGGACGAACTTTACCAAAACTTGGTGCGCGCTATGGACGCTGATGCGCCCGAATCCGTGCATCTTTCCGCGTGGGCGGAACTCGACGAGAGTCTGATCGACGAAACCCTCAACGCCGAAATGGCAACGGTGATGAAGCTCGTCTCCCTCACGCACTCTGCCCGCCAAAAATCGGAAATGAAAGTCCGCCAGCCGCTCGCCGAAGTTGCTTTCTTTGTCGGCAACGCCGATGAACGCCACGCGGTTGAGACCTACGCCGAACTCATCAAGAGCGAGATGAACGTTAAAGCCGTCCGTCTCCTCGATGCCAGCAGCGAAGCGGTCGCTTATAGCGTGAAGCCCTATCCCAAACAGTTGGGGCAAAAATATCAGAGCAAATTCCCTGCTGTGCGTAAGGCAATTTTGGCGGTAGACCCCGAAAGGGCAGCCAAAGCCTTCTTAAGCGAGGGCAAACTTCAGGTCACGGTTGATGGCGAGACCTTGGATATTTTGGCGGACGAAGTCGAAGTCCAAGCCGAAGCCAAGGCGGGCTACGCAGTCGCATCCGATGGCGCGTATCTGGCAGCCCTCGTGACCGACCTGACGCCCGAACTGATCGCTGAAGGGCAGGCGCGTGAAGTCGTCCGCCGCGTACAAGACATGCGCAAAGCCGCCGATTTTGATGTTTCTGATCGCATCAGGGTTTATGTGGTTGCGTCGGACGAACTCCACGCCGCCGTGGACGCGCACCGCGACTATATCAGCGGAGAGACGCTTGCCGAGGCAATCACCTTCGCCGCCCCGCCCGCCGGGGTTGAGATGGTTGAGCAGAAATTCGATCACGAAACTGCGAAGATCGGTGTAGAGAAAGTCTAAGTTTAGTAGCCTTGCGAGAGTTCTAAATTCTCGCAAGGCTTTTTTCTTTTTATGCGCTTAAAACGAGTGATTATTGCAATGCCTGAAAATTGGGGTGTGCATTTTCAACAATATCTTGTTGAAAATGATTGTTCGATTGCATCTCTTGAATTTGTGTATTCTTATGAAGGTACTCTTGATGCGATAAGCAAGAACGACGATTTTTGCGGTGTAATTATGATTTCTGACTGGGCTATGGATGATGCAGATAAAAACAGAAAAGGGGTTTTTGCGTTATTGAAAGATAAAATCCCAACATTAACGATTATCACGAACGACACATTCAAGAATAGCGGCTATAAATATATGGACGAAGTCTATTTTCGCCCAATGCATGACTTTGTTACAGCCCCCTTTGATGCTGGTTCGCTTGAAAATTGGATGCTCCGAATGTGTTCGGTCAATAAGAAAAACTGATGAAAGCAGATAAACTCAACCTCGACTGGAAAATCGCCACCCTCACCATCCTCAGCACGACGCTCTTGCTGCTCGACAAATATCATACCTTTACGTCTTCAAAACTGCTTGACCGCACCATCCTCTACCTTTTCATTCCCCTTTTCTGCGTTATCTTCATCTTTCGTGAAAACCCCGCTAAATACGGCTTCCAACTCGGCGATTGGCGTGAAGGCATCAAACTGACTCTTGGCGGCATTCTGCTGATGACGCCCGTTCTTTACTGGTTGCTCGGCAAAGATAGCAGCATGTCGGAATATTACGCACATCTTGCTGCTGGCTTGCCGTGGAATACCTTTGTCGATCTTTTCGGCTGGGAATTTCTTTTTCGCGGCTTTTTGCTTTTTGGTTACGCTCGCAAATTCGGCGCGGAAGCGCTTTGGCTGCAAGCTGTTCCCTTTGCGCTGGCACACGCAGGCAAACCCGAAGCCGAAACCCTCTCGACTATCTTTGGCGGCTTTGCCTTCGGTTGGGTGGCGTGGCGCACGCGCTCCTTTCTCTATCCCTTTCTCATCCATTGGTACATCGGTTCGCTGACAATTTTGCTCGCCGCGGGTATACTTGGCTAGATGAAAGATATTCTCAACACGCTTCTAGGATTATTGCTGGGGCTGCTCTTAGCCGGATTGCTCTGGCTGACAACACGTCAACCGAGTGGGGAAGCGGTATCGCTGCGCCCGCCGCCCACCCCTGCTCCCGTTTTTGTGCAGATTACCGGTGCCGTAGTGGAACCCGGTCTTTACCAACTCCCCGAGAATAGCCGTGTTTCTGATGCGATTGCGGCGGCTGGCGGTTTGTTGCCAATTGCCGATGATGAAAGCATCAACCTTGCAGCCATCGTCCAAGACGGCGCCAAGCTCGTCATCCCCAAAGCCGATTTTTACACGGCTGGTGGACAGGGTTCCAGCCGCGTCAACATCAATACCGCAAGCCTTGATGAATTGGATACGTTGCCCGGTATCGGCGCCTCCACCGCGCAAGCCATTATTGACTATCGCCGTCAATACGGCAACTTTCAGCGCACGGACGAGATTACCGAAGTGCCGGGCATTGGTCCCGCTACCTATGAACGCATCGCCGACTTGATCACCGTAGACGGCTAACCATCTACTGAATACCGAATACCGAACACTGAACATGAAAACAGGATACAGAAATGCCCTTTGACCACTTTGACCTCCTTGCCCCGCTCTACGAAAAAGTTATTCCGCCCGCAGCGATCGAATCTATGCTGCGCGAACTCAATCCCAGCCCCAATTGCCGCCTGCTCGATGCGGGGGGCGGCACGGGGCGCGTCTCCGGCTTTTTACAGGAGCATGTTGGCTCGGTGGTGTTATCGGACATTTCGATGGGGATGCTGCGTGAAGCGGCGACCAAAGCCGATCTGCGTCCCACACGTTCTTTAACCGAAACCCTGCCCTTTGCCGATGATTTCTTCGACTGTGTTTTGATGGTCGATGCCCTGCATCACGTTGCTGACCAAGCCCAAACCGCGCGCGAACTTTTTCGCGTCATCAAGCCGGGCGGGCGCGTTGTTATTCAGGAGCCTGATATTCGTAAGTTTTCTGTCGTCTTGATCGCCATTGCTGAAAAGCTCGCGCTGATGCGCAGTCACTTTTTAAATGGCGACAAAATCGCAAAACTTTTCCCCTCTGAAAATGCCGAAATTGATGTTCATACGGAAGATTTCAACGTTTGGGTGGTGGTTAAAAAGAAGTTGTGATGCGATATTCGTGACGTGTTACAAAAAAGAGTCTCGTTTGAGACTCTTTTTTCATTTAAGTTGCCATTTTTGCTTTTCGCTGATGCGCGAGTTTTACATCGTTTCGCTCGCGATTTGCCATACATGGCGGACAGCTACTCGGTTTTTCATTCCAAATATGATTTCCTGCGATAAAAATGTTGAAGGCGAGAAAAATGTCTTGGTTCTTGAGCAAAAAACCGAGTATCTTGGGTTGAGAAAACGGAATAACCCTAGCCCTTTAAGATATTCCGAGCAATCACTAGCCGCTGAATTTCGCTCGTCCCTTCACCGATGGTCATCAGACGTGCATCTTTGTAGATGCGCTCGACGGGATACTCGCGGCTGTAGCCGTAGCCGCCGTGGATTTGGATGGCGTTTCGCGCGACGCGTTCCGCCATTTCGGTGGCGAAGAGTTTGCCCATCGCGGCGGCTTGGCTAAAGGGACGTCCGTTTTCGTGCAGCCAAGCGGCTTGGCGCATCATCAGACGCGCGGCTTCGATCTCGGTGGCGGCATCTGCCAGCATCCACTGAATGGCTTGGCGAGCGGCGATGGGCTTCCCGAAGGCTTGGCGTTCTTTCGCGTAATCGACTGCGGCTTCAAAGGCGGCTTGCGCTAAACCGACCGAAAGCGAGCCGATGCTGATGCGTCCCGCGTCTAATGTTTCGAGGGTTTGATGCAAGCCCATGCCTTCCTCGCCGAGCAGATTTTCGGCAGGAACGCGCACGTTTTCATAGGTCAGCGCGTGGGTTTGGGAGGCGTGCAAGCCCATCTTCTTTTCGGGCGGGTGGATAGTTAGCCCGGGCGCATCGGTCGGGACGATGAACATGCTCATCGAACGAGACCCAGCCTCGGGTCGCGAGCGTGCCAGCGTGATGATGTAGTCTGCCACGCTTGGATTGGTAATCCACATTTTTGCGCCGTTAATTACCCAGTCATCCCCATCTTTTTCCGCTTTGGTTTTTATGCCTTGCAGGTCGGAGCCTGCATTGGGTTCCGTTAATGCCAACGCTGCTAATTTTCCCGCGCCGCTGGCAACCGGTTCAAGAAATTTCTTTTTCTGCTCGTGCGTGCCATATCTGGCGAGCGGTGCGCAGCCCAGTTCGGTGTGGGCGGCGATGGCGAGCGCAGTGCTGCCGCAGCCCCAGCCCAATTCCTCGATGGCAATCGCCATGTTGATCGTGCCGACATTCGAGCCGCCATATTCTTCCTCGACCATCATGCCTAACATGCCGAGTTCAGCCATTTTGTGGACAGCGTCCCAGTTGAAACTAGCGCTTTCGCTAATTTCGTGTGCTTTCGGCTTCACTTCAGCCGCTACAAAATCGTGTACGATTTTCTGCCACATTTTTTGTTCGTCGGTCAAATCGAAATTCATGCTGTTCTCCTTTGGCGTTGTTAAAACCGCTAATCAGGACGAATTTTTGTGACGATTAGCGAAGATTGGCGGTTAATTTTCTTCCTCAACTTCGACGCGGTCATTCTCGTACATTTCCAGCCAGGCGCTGGCTTCAGCGAATTTTTCTGTTGGCACAAAAAGATGAATTTCGGCAAATGCGCCAAAGCTTACAGGAATTACCCCGCCCACACTCTCCTGCGCAAACGCTACCGGAATTTCCAGCGCGTCCAGCGCCGACTTCATCATTTCAGCTTCTACGCGATCATACACTTTTGTTAAAATTTTCCATTTCAAATCATCCATCAGATACTCCAGAAAACGATAAAGAGAATGACGAACAGACTGCTAACAGCCAATTGTCTAAATCCAATGGACGTTGGTTTTGCCTTGACAGCAGGGTGGAATGTCCACCAAAGTGTTTCGAGCCATTGGGGGAAATAAGCCAGAAAAAGAAAATGCGGTAGGATGGAAAAAAGCCCTAACAGGATACTGACCAACAGATTAAAGGATGTATACATCAGCGCCCGTTTGCCGATTTGCCATTGTGCGGAGCGCTCCGGGACTTCAGCTAGATTCCGATGCGTAAGCCGCATATACGCATGGACAATGGATGCCGCCGACTGAAACCAGATCAAGAGCCAGAGTGTCCACCCAAGCGGATCGTATCCCCCGTGCCCAATCCATAAGGCTGCGGGCGCTGCTAAAGCCAAGACGCCACTGGCTACAATCTCCAGCCCGGTTTGTTTGCGTTCATCCCGTTTGCCGACGAGGTAGAGATACCAGCCAAAAATTCCCAGTCCGGGGAGCGCCAAATAAAACAAATAGCCAAAGCCTCGCAGCACCAAACCAAGAAGCATCAGCAGCGCGATGAAAGCGTAAACCAGCATCCAAAAACGCGCGGCAGGCAAGTCCGTGTGTGGACGGCGTCCCGCA
>JANTFU010000105.1 GCA_024763295.1 Anaerolineales bacterium | reverse complement strand
GTCAAGGGCGCATCTTTGGCAACTTTGCGCAGGTTGGGTTTGAGTTGTTTTAGGTGCATGGTGGCGACAGGAGCATTGTCCGCTTCGACGGTGGCATTTTTGCTCGTGAAGATAATTGCGGCGTGAATTGGTGGAATTTCGCTCTCGTCCATGTGCTTGCGCAAGAACCGCGTGAGTTTGTCGGCTTGGGCACCGGCGTCGAGATCGGGGCGGCTCATGTTCTCTTGCCCGAAGATGCGCATATAGCCTTGTGCAAAGCCGCCTTCTTTGGCTTTCCATTTTTTGCCGTCATAAATGATTGTGCCTTGCTGATGATGTGGTAGGAGTAGCCAAATGCCAGCTGGTCCCACTAGCAGATGTGGAACGGGGCTGCTGTAATGGTAGAGCGTGTAATCTTTGGACATGCCTTTTAAGCCTTGCTCTATGGCTTCATCTGGGCGCGGGGAGCGTCCCCAGCGATTGCCGAAGTAGATGCCGACTTGTGAAAGCACAAAACCAAGTAGCAGAGCGCCTACAGAGATGTTCATCATTTCAGGTTTGGTGAAGGAAATGTACATACCTGCGCCGAGAATAAAAAGTGATGCCAGACTGGTGATTTGTCCGATCTTGGCGTTGCGGGAAATAAGTTTTTCGTTGGAGATGATGTTCATGGAATAAAGAGTCCTTTAGTGTGAGATGTTTTTGTTGAAACGTGAAGCGTAAAACGTGATGCCGTTAAAAAATTACGCTTTACGCTTCACGTTTTACTTCTTTTCAATTGCTTCGCGCATGGCATTGAGCACATCGCTTTCGACGGTTTCTTTGGCGACACGGATGGCGTTTTTGATGGCGTTTTCGTCCGAACTGCCGTGACCGATGAAGACTAATCCGTTTACGCCGAGCAGAGGCGCTGCGCCGGTATCACTGGGGTCGAGCATTTCTTTGACGGTACCGAGTGCTGGCTTGATGAGCAGTCCGCCGATTTTGGCGAGGATGCCGCCATTCATGATCGCTTCCTTGATTTGATTGACTAATAATTTTGCTACGGCTTCGGACGACTTGAGCATCACATTACCGGTGAAGCCATCAGTGACGGCTACGTCGACTTCGCCGTTGATAACGCCTTTGCCTTCGACGTTCCCTGTGAAGTTGATGTTTGCTTCTTCGAGCAGTGGATAAGTCGCGCGGACGAGATTGTTGCCTTTGCCCGCTTCTTCGCCGTTTGAGATGATGCCAACTTTGGGGTTTTTGATGCCGCGTACTTTTTCGGCGTAGACGCTGCCGAGGATGGCGAAGTCAACCAAGTTGCGCGGTTTACAATCGGGGTTTGCGCCCACATCCATGACGATGCAAGAACCGGTGGCGGTTGGGAAGACAGGCGCGAGAGCGGGGCGGTGGATGCCTTTGAGCTTGCCCATGCGGAAGTAGGCGGTCACCATCGCAGCGCCGGTGTTGCCTGCCGTGACAAAGGCATCCGCTTCGCCGCTTTTGACGAGATCAATGGCGACAGCCATCGAGTTTTGGGCGTCTTTATGGCGCGCTTTGCGAACGAGTTCGTCGTTTTTGTCGTTCATGGTGAGCATGTCGGGGGCGTGAACTAGGCGCAGGGGCAGGTTTTGCCAGTCAGCAGGCAATTTTTTGCGCATTTGTTTTTCGTCGCCGACCAAGATTAGGTCAAGGTCGTATTCGCGCGCAGCCATTACTGCGCCGTTGATATCCACATCCGGGTAGTTGTCTGATCCCATGACATCGAGGGCGATTGTGGTCATTCTTTAATCTCCTAAAAAGTGCATTTTTGCTGCAAAATTTGCTTGACAATGAACAGAACGTGATTATAATACCATCTGCGTTTGCGCTGGTGGCGGAACTGGCAGACGCGCTAGGTTGAGGGCCTAGTGAGGGATTAACCTCATGTGGGTTCAAGTCCCACCCAGCGCATAAAAAAGCTCGACTGAAAAGTCGAGCTTTTTTCTTTTAAGTTCCCTCTCCCGCTTGCGGGAGAGGGCGGAAGGTGAGGGCTAATGCTGCAAAATTTGTGAAAGAAAGAGCTTGGTGCGCTCTTCTTTGGGGTTGTTATAGAGGTCTTCGGGAGTGGTGTGTTCGACGACCACGCCTGCGTCCATAAAGAGAACTTCGTCAGCTGCGGAGCGGGCAAAGCCCATTTCGTGCGTCACGCAGACCATCGTCATGCCTTCTTTGGCGAGATCGAGCATGACGTCGAGGACTTCTTTGATCATTTCGGGGTCGAGGGCGGAGGTCGGCTCGTCGAAGAGCATGATTTTCGGGTTCATTGCCAACGAACGCGCAATTGCTACGCGCTGCTGCTGTCCGCCTGAGAGATTGTTAGGGTAAGAATCGGCTTTTTCAGGAATGCCAACGCGCGTGAGTTGTTTCATGGCAATCTCTTGGGCTTCTTCTTTTGAGCGTCCGCGCACTACTTTTTGTGCGATGGTCACGTTTTCCAATACGCTCAGGTGCGGGAATAAATTAAATTGCTGGAAGACCATGCCCACTTCCGCGCGCGTTTCGTTCAATTCTTTTTCGTTATGTCCCAGTTTGACGCCGTCAATCCAAATCTCTCCGCTGGTCGGGGTTTCAAGATGGTTGATGCAGCGCAGCATGGTTGATTTTCCGGAGCCGCTGGGTCCAATCACGACGATTACTTTGCCCTTTTGGACGGTCAAACTTACGCCGTTGACTGCTTTGACATTGCCGAAGTGTTTGTGCAAGTCTTTGATAACGATCATGTCACGAGGTTCGTTAGTCATTATTCAACCGCCTTTCCATCAATTGGATCAAGAGGGATAGTGCAACGGTCATGGCAAGATACATCACAGAGACTGTGACGTAGGCTTCCCTGAACCTGAAGGTGCTACCGGCATACAGGCGGGAGACCTGCGTAATATCGCGTACCGCCAAAACGGAAACCAGAGCTGTGTCCTTGACCATGGCGACAAAATCGTTGCCCAGCGCGGGAAGTACGTTGCGCACTGCTTGCGGCAGGATGATATGGCGCATCGTTTGTCCATAGCTCATGCCGAGCGAACGACCGGCTTCCATCTGCCCTTTGCCAATCGACTGGATGCCAGCTCGGAAAATCTCTGCCAGAAAAGCGCCGTATGTGACTGAGAGCGCGATGATCGCACGGCTGTTCATCGTAAAGGCGCTATTGCCAAACTCGTTCAGCGGCGTCCCGATAAAGCCTAAGCCAATCTTAACAAGCCACGCGCCAAAAGCGTTCAGCCCATCCACAAAGATGGGAACGCCAACAAGCGCGATGAAGAAAATGAGCACCAGCATAGGGATACCGCGAATTAGCTCAACATAAAGACGTGCTAAATTGTTGAAAAAGATATTCTTGGAAATGCGCCCCAGACCGGCTAATAAACCGAGCACGACCGCAAAAGCGTAGGAGATTAGCGCGGTTTTGATCGTAACCGCTATCCCTGCCTTGATAAATTGAAAGGCATCCTGATAATTTTCTCGGGTTGCAATGATATAAATTGCCCAAATGAAGATCAGGATAATTGCCCAAAACCACCAGGAAATATCTTTCGCCTGGAAACCCTCTTGTTCAATTGGAACGGGGGAGTTTTCTTCCATAAAACAGTTCCTTTCTCCTCAAAACTGATTTTGTAGAGATCATTAAATCACAGATCTCTATACAGAATTTAAGAATAGACGATGTCATTCTTTTCTGCAAGGGAAGTGCCTGCTTTTTAGAGAAAATTTATCTCTACGGAAAAAACCGTTCCCCTTTCCCGATGGTAAAATTACTGTATTCTGTTTCAACAGCAAAAGGAGCATTTATGAGTGCGATTTTCCCCAGTCTCGAATGGCTGCAAGCCCTTTCCGACAAACTCAACAGCGATGAAAAATATGCGCAAGTTGCCAAAAATTGGGAAGGCGACATGCTTTGTGTCCTCGATTCCGACGAGCGTCTCCCTGAACAGACGCTTCTTTATATTGACCTTTGGCACGGAAAGTGTCGTGAAGTTGCGCTTTGGGACGAAATCGGCGAGAAAAAGCCCGCGTTTATCTTGAAAGCCTCCTACACAAACTTCCTGCGCGTTTTGCAGGGCGACCTTGACCCCATGCAAGCCATGCTGACGCGCAAACTTGGCGTAAAAGGCAATATGGCAGTCATGATGCGCAATGTCCCGACCGTGCTTGATTTTGTGCGCTGCGCCAAAGAAATAACCAATGAAGCGTTGTAACGTTCCAACGTTATAACGTTTAAACGTTTTTATGCAACCCATCCTAAAAGTAAACCTCTCCTCCGGAGAATGTACAGATTACACAATCCCCGCCGAATGGGAGCGCGATTATCTCGGCGCAGCTTCCCTCGCCGCACGGATTTTGTATGACGATTTGACCGCTGACCTCGATCCGCTTGCGCCCGAAGCCCCGCTGCTGATTTTGACCGGTCCGCTCACAGGGACGGCTGGTCCCGCTGTGGGCAGATTTGTGGTCTGTGGAAAATCTCCCGCCACGCGCCTGTGGGCAGAGTCGAACGTGGGCGGCTTTTTCGGTGTCGAATTGCGCAAGGCGGGCTACGACGGCATCTGGTTAACGGGAGCATCCTCCTCGCCGAGTTATCTCTTCTTAAACGATGGCAAGCCCGAACTAAGAGCGGCAGACCACCTTTGGGGGCAGGATACTTACGAGATTCAGGAATCTCTACAAACGGAAATAGGCTCGAAATCCACAAAAGTCTTAAGCATTGGCATCGCTGGCGAGAACAAGGTCGCCTTTGCGGGCTTATTTTGCGATCACGGACGCGCCGCGGGACGCACTGGGCTTGGCGCGGTGATGGGATCGAAAAAGCTCAAAGCGATTGCCGTGCGTGGTACAGGAGCAATCCCGCTGGCACGCCCCGAAGCGTTCAAAGGCTTGCGCACGGCTGCCAACCGCGCCCTAAAAGCCGACCCCATGACCACGATGCTCAGCGACCTCGGCTCGGCAGGTGCGGCGGATTATCTCGATTATCTCGGCGAAATGCCCAAGAAATACTTCAGCGCGGGCGTGTTGGAAGGCAGCGACAAGATTTCCGGCGCAAGTGTGGCTGAGACAATTTTGGTCGGTAAAAAAGCCTGCCACGCCTGCGTTATTGCTTGCGGACGTGTCGTGGACATCGGCGACGGTGAAAAGCGCAAGGGACCCGAATACGAAACGTTGGTCGGTTTTGGACCCAATCTCGGCATCACTGACGCTATTTTCGCTACCCGCATGGGCGAACTCTGCGACCGCTACGGCATGGACGTGATCTCTGCCAGCGGCACGCTTGGACTTGCGTATAGCCTTTTTGAGCAAGGCATTATTTCTGCCGAAGATACCGACGGGCTTTTGCTCAACTGGGGCAACGCCGAAGCCGCTGAAGCGCTGGTGCATCAAATGGCACGTCGTGAAGGTTTCGGCGCGCTCTTGGCAGATGGCTCGCGTGCGCTTGGACGCCATTTCAACGCCGAAGCTCAAGCCGTGCAGGTCAATGGGCTGGAGTTGGCGTATCACGACCCGCGTGGGGCGTCGGGCATGGCGCTCGTCTACGCCACCTCGCCGCGTGGCGCTTGTCACAACCAATCCGACTACTTCCTTGCCGATATCGGGCAGGTCGATGACAGTCTTGGTCTTGAGTATTTCGACCGCCACGCAGGCGCAGAGAAGGCTGCCAATGTTGCCCGTCATCAGGATTGGCGCACGGTCGGCAACGCCCTCGTCCTCTGTCACTTTGCTAACGTCCCGCCTAAAACCGTGCTGGATTTAGTGAATGCCGCCTGTGGTCTGGCGTTGGATTTGGACGACCTGATGCGCGCCGGCGAACGCGGCTGGAATCTCAAACGCCGCATCAACCTTAATTTGGGCTTGGTCGGCGCAGACGATCATCTGCCCGACCCCATTTTGCAACCGTTAAACGACGGCGGCGCGGCAGGCTACCTCATCCCCTTTGACGAAATGCTCACTGCCTACTACACTGCCCGCGGCTGGGACGAAAACGGCATCCCCACGCCGGAGAAGTTGGCAGAATTAGGTTTGGCAGGTTTGTAGCTTTTCTCTTGTATAATCAGGGAAAGAAAATTTTTACGATGTGTGCTATGTTTCTCAGACAGTCGAAGCAACCATTGATGAGAACGGTAATGTAAAATTGCTCCAAAAGATAAAGTTAAAAGCGGCGCGACGGGTTTTGGTCACTATTTTAGATGAGCCAGCCATCCTTGTCGCCGAAACGGCTTATTAAGCGAAGATGCACTCAGTGACTGGAATCGCCCCGAGGAAGATGAAGCATGGGCATACCTGCAAGAGGAGAAGCAGTTCTTATCCCGTTTCCGTTTTCTGATTTGGGTGTGTTTTATCTCGATTGAAACCTTGTTGCGTAAACCGTCAAAACGCAACACGCAACACGCAACACAGGATACTCAACTCATTTAAAACACACCCTTTTGATTTGTCCAAATACAGTTATCGAACTCATTGAAGGTGATTTATGAAATATCTCTCTGTCGCAGAAATGCGCAATATTGACATTCAAACCGATGCCGTTGGTGGCGTCTCATTTGCTCAACTGATGGAAAACGCCGGACGCGGTATCGCCGAGATTATTCTCGATCTGCCCGAATCTTTTGGCGAAAACCGTGCCCTTGCGCTCGTTGGTCCCGGCAACAACGGCGGGGATGCGCTCGTCGCCCTCGACAACCTCGCCGCCGAAGGCTGGGACGTGACCGCCTACATCTTCAAACGCAAAGTGGAGGGGGATCCGCTTGTCGAACGTGTTGCCAAAGCGGGCGGTGAAATCGTCCTTGCTGACGATGATGAAGATTTTGAACAACTTGCCATGCACGTTGCCCAAAATACCGTTTTGCTGGACGGTTTGTTGGGGACGGGCATCAAACTCCCCTTGCGTGAAAGCGCCGCCGAGTTACTTGGCGCGGTTGTCGAAGCGCTCGAAATGAATGAATGGGAGCCTTATATCGTGGCTGTAGACTGTCCATCCGGCGTGGACAGTGACACCGGCGAAGCCGCCCCCGAAACCATCCCTGCGGACATCACCGCGACGATGGCAGCCATCAAATTTGGGATGCTGAAATTGCCCGCCTTCGAGTATTGCGGCGACATCGCCATTGTGGACATCGGCGTCACGGACAAGGTCCCGGATTGGGTTGCGATTACAAATTTTGTTGCCAACGAAGAACAGGTTGCCGCGCTTTTGCCGGAACGTCCGCTGGCGTCGCATAAAGGCACTTTTGGGACGGCGCTCGTCGCGGCGGGTTCGATCAATTACACGGGCGCGGCGCTGCTGGCGGGCAAAGCTGCCTATCGCATCGGCGCGGGTTTGGTCACGCTGGCGGTGCCCTCGGCGATTCATGCCACGCTGGCGGGACAATTCCCGGAAGCGACTTGGGTACTGCTGCCGAGCAGTAACGGCGTCATTGCGGCGGATGCGTCGCATGTTTTGCTCGAAAATCTTGAGCGCGCCACTGCGCTGTTGATTGGTCCCGGCTTTGGGATGGAAGATACGACACGGGAATTTATCGAGAATGTGTTGGAACTCAAAGGCGTTGCCAAGAAAAATGCAGGTGGGATAGGTT
>JANTFU010000104.1 GCA_024763295.1 Anaerolineales bacterium | reverse complement strand
ACCAAATACCAGCCGGTCGCTGCGGCGAGGGGCGCGCCGAGGTCTTCTTTAGCGTAAACTACATAAAAGGGCAGCGCCATTAACGAGAAACCTGTCAGCAGCTCGGTGATGACTAACGAGCGCAAGTTTTGGGTTGCGTCCGAGACGCTTTTCCAATAATCTCGCCAGGGCTGTGGGCGAGTGTCTTTGACTTCGGAATCCGGTTCACGGATGATCCAAAATCCAAGTGAAGCAATTGCGAGGAGTGCCGCTGCCAAGCCAAAGAGAATGGCGTAGTTATCGGGATAGGTCATCTTCTCCAAAATACGCTGGGCGAGGAGTGCCGCACCAATCGAGAGAGGTCCCGCCAGCGCCTGCCGTCCGCCAAAGAATGCGCCTCTGCGCGGCAAGGGGATGACTTTGCCAACAATATCGGTAAAGGGGATATTGCCTAAACCGCCGCCCGCGTAAAAGATGGCTAATAGCCCAACCAATGACCATGCCAGCCAATTGGGATGGTTGGCACCGATGGCGTGAATCATCCATGCCAGCACGCCCCAACTGGCTACGCGCAGGTAGATAGCAAGCATCAAGTAGGGCATTTTTCGGCGTTTGGGTTCGAGCCAGCGCGCGACGAAGATTTGCGGCAGGGCGCCTGCTACGGTTAAAACCGTAGATAAGCCCCCAACCCAAATCGTGGAACCGGTCAATTCGGCGATAAAAGCCGAGATGACGGTGGTCGGGCGGGTAAGAGAGTTGCCTAGCGCAAGAAATGCGCCATGCCAAATACCGCCCGCGAAATTACGTTTATCGTTTGAATTCATTTTTTCTCCAAGTTAAGAAGTCCGCCCATTGTACAACTTTGGGTGACAAAACGCAAAAAGAGTAACGCGAAGGAATGATAAACACATAATATACAAAGTTGTCCCAGTTCCTGAGCGGCAGGCGCCAGTCGTTGAACCTGAAGTCGAAGGACGGCGTTCCCTGAAAATCGTCCTTCGACTACGCACTTCTCTACCGTCCAGTGCTCCGCTCAGGGGCTGAAATTTTGCACTTTATTTAATCTTTGTTTCTAAGTGAACGAACAATACGTTTTTTAAGACTTCGTGTTTTCAAGTTCTACCGTTTTGGGGTGGACAAGCTTTTCCCAGTCCCTTTTAACGGGCTTCGTATATGTAGCACGCCTCGTTTACGTCCGTACATTCGCATTGAAGCGAGTATAATGACCCAAACTTTAAGGAAAAAAGAATTTTCCCATTCATGAAGAAAAACATTCTTATTCTCAGCATCCTAATAGCATTTCTCACCACCGCTTGCGGTGCACCCACTCCTGCCACGCCAACCGCCCCGCCCGTCGACATTGCCGCCACTGCCCTCTCCATCGCCTCGACCAGCGCGGCAGCGACGATAGCAGCCATCCCTACCGCAACCGCCATCCCGACCGCGACGGAAGTGCCCTATTACCTCACCGCACAAATTTGGGCTGAAGAGGCGCGCGTCCCGATCATCAACTATCACCAATTCGCCCCGAACACCTCCGAACACTCGACTGATCATAAAATCCGCATGGAAGATTTCATCGCCGGGATGGATGCCCTTAATCAGGCGGGCTTTGTACCAATCGCGCTCGAAGATTGGCTCAAAGGCAATCTGCTCGTGCCGGAAGGAAAAAAGCCGGTCGTCTTCACAATGGATGACCTTTTCTACAACAACCAAATTCGACTGGACGAAAACGGCGATCCGCGCCTAGACACAGGCTTGGCAGCCGCGTGGGAATATGGGCAACAGCACCCCGAATTTGGTTTCGAGTGGGCGCTTTTCTCAAATTTAGGCGATAAATGGTACGCAGATGGCGACCCCGAAGGCAAATGGAAAGACGAACTCGCCAACACTATCATCTGGTGCATCGAACATGATGCGCGCGTTTATAATCATACTTATCGCCACATCCGACTTGATTTGAGTGACGCACAAGGCGTCAGGTGGGAACTAGAGCAAAACGACCTTTTTCTACGCGAATTACTCGCCAGCAAGGGGCGTGAAGACTTAATTCCGCAGTTGGGCAATATGTTTGCCATTCCTTTTGGCTATTGGCCCCAAGGTGGCGCGTATACCGCAATGGTCAATTACGCCACGCCCGAAGGCGATCCAATGCTCGGCATTTTCGACATCGACTGGCTCATTAACGGCGCAAA
The DNA here is from genome assembly GCA_024763295.1 of Anaerolineales bacterium. Taxonomy (GTDB): domain Bacteria; phylum Chloroflexota; class Anaerolineae; order Anaerolineales; family Villigracilaceae; genus Desulfolinea. The sequence continues at coordinate 5,456 of JANTFU010000104.1, read as the reverse complement.
ATTTATGCCGCCGCCTTACGCAGCAGATTTTGACCCTTTGCGCATTCCGCGCATTGCAATGCCAACGGAAGCAGTCGCGTACCTTGTTGAACACAAGGACGAATTCCCCACAATGGTATCCTGCCAAATCGGACCGCTTGACGCCGAGCAAGTTTCCAATGTGGATTATGTTGGGGACGCGATCCAAACCTCTATCGCGAGCGGGGCGTGCCCGGCGGGCGTCTATGTCATCGAAGGAAAGAATTTCGATGCCCGCGCCGGTCAAAATCCGCACTGGATCGAGTAAAAAATCATCCCGCCGGTTTGAGCAAGGACAAGCCTGCGGCATATTCTGTCAAAAAAGAGGAAAATATGAGCAAAACCTATGTTGTGGGGCACATCAACCCCGATACCGATACCATCGCCGCTGCGATGGGCTACGCCTGGCTGCTTAACGAACGCGATGATGCCAACGTAGAAGCAGCCCGCGCCGGCACCCTCAACCCGCAAACCGCTTGGGTACTCAAACACCTAAATCTGAATGCGCCCACACTGCTCACGGATGCTTCCCCGCGTTTTGAAGCCGTGATGCGCAGATTGGACACGACCGATCCGGATGCCCCGCTTCGAGATGCGTGGGCAATCGCATCGCGCACGGGTGGTGTTGCTCCCGTTGTGGATGCAGATGGGAAACCTTTTGGTTTGATTACGGGGGGCAGCATTTTTGCCTACATGAGCGAAACCATCGGCACCCACAAAAACCGCCAAGAAATGAAAATCTCTGACGTACTTGATGCTCCCTGCCGTGAAGCCTGCAATCTGGATGTGCCAACCTTTCGTCGAAAAGGGCGCATCCGCGATTCGATTAATCGGCTTTTGCGCTACGAGGGCGACAACTTCTTTGTGACCAACGAAGATGGCGTTTACAAAGGCGTTTGTCGCCAACGCGACGCCCTCAATCCGCCGCGCATCCGAATTGTGATGGTTGACCACAATGAAGCCAGGCAAGCGGTTGCTAATTTGGATGAAGCCGAACTAATCGAAATTCTCGATCATCACCGTTTAGGCAATCCGTCCACGCATGTTCCCATCCGCTTCACGGTGGATATTGTCGGCAGCACCAGCACACTTGTTTCCGAAAAGATCGAGGAAGCCGGTCTAAGCGCCGGTCCGCGCATCGCGGGGATGCTCCTGGCAGGCTTACTCTCCGATACTCTCATCCTGACCTCCCCGACAACAACCGAGCGCGATCATGCCGCCGCTAAACGGCTGGGACGCTGGGCATTTGTACACGGCGGTCCCCTAGAAGGCGAGAACATCCAAAGCTACGGCGAACAAATTTTGAGCGCTGGCGCAGGCTTGAGCACCCGCGAGCCGGGCGAGATTGTTAACGCCGACTTAAAGCTCTACGAGGGCGGCACATATCGCTTTTCCGTTTCACAAGCAGAGGTGACCGATAGCCGCCAACTCGACAAATATCTAAAATCCCTGATGAACGCGCTCGAAGAAAGCCGCAGTCAAAAGGCAGTTGATTTTGCGATGCTGATGGTTACGGATGTCGTCCACAATTCCAGCAATCTACTGATTGTCGAAGAGCCACCCGAACTCGGCGATCTGCCCTATCCCCGCCAACCCGATGGGACGCGGCTGGCAAAGGGCGTGGTCTCGCGCAAGAAGCAGTTATTGCCAACGGTTCTTGGTCTGTTAGAACGTTAAAATGTTGGAAGGTTGGAAAGTTGGAAGGTTGGAAAGTTTCTAACCACATGACATTTTTTCATAGAAGCGTTTGTTGGTTGGTTGAGTAGGCGATGCTTTTCGCCGTATCGAAACAAACAAGTTGGCAAAATCGCCGAAACATGTGGTTTCGATACGCTTTTCGCTCCGCTCAAACCTACTCAACCACCTTCAAAAATAAAACGTCATGCCACCAGGAAAGTTTTAATATAGTGCAGCTTGACCGCCATGTTTATGTGACATAAAATACACATAAACATAGCTATAAGCAAGGGAATGAGCCATGAAAACCATTCAAATGACAATTGACGAAAATCTATTGGATGAAGTCGATCGGGTCACGCAAGACTTGGAAACAAATCGTTCAGCGTTTATCCGCAACGCCTTAAAACTGGCGCTTAAACAGCACAAAATGCGCGAGCTTGAAAAAAAACACGCCGCAGGCTACGCAAAACACCCTGTCGAAACCGGTGAATTTGATCTCTGGCAAGACGAACAAGTCTGGGGCGCGGAATGAAGCGGGGGGAAGTCTACTGGTACACATTCCGCGCGCCAGATAAACGCAGACCAGTGCTGATCTTGACACGCACTGCTATCATCCCCTACCTAAATACAGTAACTGTTGCGCCGATCACAACTACGATACGAGATATTCCATCGGAAGTCTTGCTAACACCTGATGATGGAATGCCCGAAGTTTGCGCCGTAAATATGGATAATATCCAAACTGTGTCACAAGCCAAGGTGGGCAAATTAATCACACATCTGTCGCTGGCTCGGCTTGATGAGGTCAGTGTGGCAATCAGCTTTGCCCTTGGATTAAACGATGCATTTTAGCGAGATTAAGAAGTTCTCATCACCCCACCAACCCGACGGGACGCGGCTGGCGAAAGGCTTGGTTTCACGCAAGAAGCAGTTGTTGCCGACTGTACTGGGGTTGTAGGAACGTTAGAAGCTTACAAAGTTGAAACATGGAAACGAAAATATGAAAACTATCTATCAATCTCTTGCAGAAATCGAAAAAAATCAAGAATCCGCCGCCCTCGCTACCATCGTCCGCAGTCGTGGGTCCACGCCACGGCACGGAGCGAGCAAGTTGCTCGTCTACGAAGATGGGACGTCCATCGGCACAGTTGGTGGCGGGGAGTTGGAACGTCGTGTCCATGCAGCGGCATTAGAAGCCATGCAAGACGGCGAACCGCGCTATTTGAGCTATAACATGAGCGACCCGTCGAAGGGCGACCCCGGCGTGTGTGGCGGTACCGTGGAGATTTATGTGGAACCGATTTTACCTGATCCAACGCTCGTGCTGATTGGTGCGGGGCATGTCGGCAAAGCCGTCGTCCATCTCGCCAAGTGGCTGGGATTTCGCGTGACCGTCGTCGAAGATAACCCCGAATATTGCACGCCAGAACACATCCCCGGCGCGGATGAGTATCTCAACCTGCAAATGGATGAGATTGCGGAAAAGGTTTCGATTGGCAGACAAACGTATATCGTCATGACCACGCGCGGCGCGGATTTGGATGCGGTCGCTTTGCCGGGGCTACTGACGAGCAAGGCAGCCTACATCGGCGTAATCGGCGCCAAGCGCCGCTGGTTGCTGGCAACCAAGCTAATGCAGGAGCGTGGCGTCGACGCAACTCTGTTCGAGCGTGTCCACTCGCCCATCGGTCTGGAACTCCATGCCGAAACGCCCGAAGAGATCGCCGTCTCCATTATGGCAGAAGTTTTGCTGGAGCGACACGGCGGCACGGGCGAAAAGATGAGCAAATAGTGATTCCGCGAGGAGCACGCTTTTGCGACGACGCGGTCTCATGTTTGCTGAGATTGCTTCGGCGGAAAAGCATCCGCCTCGCAAAATCAGTTAAATCACAACCTTTGGGGCAGACAAACGTATACTGAATGCGCTATAATCAGATAGTTATTGTCACCTATTTATAAGGAGAAAAGCATGGCTCGCATTTTTGATGTAATTGAATATCCCAACGAGATGAAAGACGAGTTGGTGCATCGCTTCCCGGAACGAGGTATCGGCGACTATCGTATCGGCTCACAAGTGATCGTGCGCGAATCACAGAGCGCGGTTTTCTTCCGCGATGGACAAGCACTCGATATGTTTGGTCCCGGACGGCATACCATCGCCACCGCCAACATCCCGAAAGTAATCGACTTTATCGGCAAAGCCTTCAACAACCGCACCCCCTTCCCCGCCGAAGTCTATTTTGTTTCGATGAAGGAATTCACCGAACTCAAATGGGGAACACCGCAGCCGATTATTGTCCGTAACCCTGGTGTAGGATTGGGCGTAGCGCTCCTGCAAGGCTTTGGTACCTACTCCATTCAGGTATCCGATCCCCAGCAGTTCGTCACCCAAATCGTCGGCGGCAAGGCATCCTACACAATGGACGACATCGACGACCGCCTGCGCACCATGCTGCTCTCCAAACTGCAAGACCTGCTTGGCGAAACCGGTGCAAAGAGCAACGTCCTTGAAATGATCGGTCTGACCGAAGAACTCGGCGCTGGCGTGCGCGCCAAAGCGAATGCTGATTTCGCCGCCCTCGGTCTAACGCTCAAATCCTTCTACATCGGCAGCCTGAAACCCTCCTCCAAATCCGCTCAGGAATTGCGCGATATGGGGATGCTCGACATGAATGTCTATACGCAACTTCAAGCCGCAGATGCGCTCCGTGACGCGGCGCAAAACGAAGGCGGCGGCGCTGGTCTCACTGCTGGCATCGGCGCAGGCATGGGCATCGGCAACCTGATGCAGCAAGCCACATCGGGCGCAGTCGCTCAACCCCAGCAGCGGCAACAAGCCGCTCCCGCCGCAAGCGGTGGTGGAATGCCCGCCGTGATGACCCCCGCCGAAGCCGCAGAAGTCCTGCGCGTTTCGCCCGAAGATGTCATCTCCGCCATCGAAGCCGGTGATCTGAAAGCCAAAAAACTCGGCAGCGCCTATCGTATTAGCAAGAAAGCGCTGGAAGAATTTCTCGGTTAGGAAACCGTTGGAACATTTGAAAGTTTAAAAGTTAGAAGGTTGTCCGGAAGACGGGTAACCTTCTTTTTTTATCGGCAACGTTTTAACGTGCTAACGTTGGAACGTTTAAACCTTATTCCAAGTCTGCAAGGATATCGGGGACAGCGGAGAGGATATCGCCCGCCAAAACAGATGCCGATGTCCCCAGCATCTCACCCGCCAGCAAGCCCGCCTGCGCGTGGACCCATGCGCCTGCTACCGCTGCTTCGACAGCATCCAGCCCCTGAGCGCGGAGACCCACTACCAGCCCCGCCAGCACATCGCCCGACCCCGCCCGCGCCAAACTCGGCGACGCGACCGGGATGGTATATGTCTCGCCGCTTGGCGTAGCAATCACCGTGAACGCACCTTTTAGGACGATAACCTGCCCCCATTCCTGCGCGTATTTTTTGGCGATATTCAATCGATTCGCCTGAATTTCGGCGACCGACAATCCCGTTAGAACTGCCATCTCGCCGGGGTGTGGGGTTAGCACGGCGAGTTCGGAAATTAATTCATGCCAATTTTCAATTTTGGCGAGCAGCTTCAAGCCGTCCGCATCAAAAACGAGCGGTGGCAATTTAACATCTCTTTCCTCTTTCCTCTCCCCCCCGTTATGCACAAAACCTATCCCACCTGCATTTTTCTTGGCAACGCCTTTGAGTTCCAACACATTCTCGATAAATTCCCGTGTCGTATCTTCCATCCCAAAGCCGGGACC
>JANTFU010000103.1 GCA_024763295.1 Anaerolineales bacterium | reverse complement strand
GTTATCGCATTCTTAAACCTTGCGGTAAAATTGCCCCCATGCAAGTCTCAGACCATCTCCAAAACGTGCTTTCCACCCTCCCCGACAAACCCGGCTGCTATCTAATGAAGGACGCAACAGGCAAAATCATCTATGTCGGCAAGGCGATCAATCTCAAGAACCGCGTGCGCTCCTATTTCCACGCCAGCGCGGGGCACGACAGAAAAACGCGCCGATTAGTGCAAGAGATTGCCGATATCGAGTGGATTGTCGTCGGCTCGGAATTGGAAGCGCTCATCCTCGAGATGAATCTGATCAAGCAGCATCGTCCGCACTTCAACGTACGCTTGAAAGACGATAAACGCTACCCCTACATCAAAATCCACTGGCAAGACGCCTTCCCCAAAGTGACTGTCACGCGCCAAATGCGCAAGGATGACGGCGCGCGTTATTTTGGTCCCTACACATCCGTGTGGGCAGTCCATCAGACTTTGGATTTGTTACGGCGGATTTTCCCCTATTTGACCTGCAACCGAGAAATCACGGGGATGGACAAACGCGCGTGTCTCTACATGGATATCAACTTGTGCAACGCGCCCTGTGTGGGTGCCGTAACCAAAGCTGAATACCGTCAAATGATCGCCGACCTGATGCAATTTCTCGCTGGACGCACCGATCCCATCGTCAAACGCCTGCAAAGCGAAATGATGAAAGCCTCCGAAGAGATGCGCTACGAAAAAGCGGCGGCTGTGCGGGACCAAATTCAAGCCATTGAAAAGGTCGTTGAAAAGCAAAAGGTCATCACCAAAAAACAGATCGATTCCGACGTGATCGCGATGGCACGCGAAGACGGCGATGCCTGTGTGCAAATCTTCTTCATCCGCTCCGGCAAGATGATTGGACGCGAGTATTTCATGCTCGAAGGCACGGAAGATAGCGCAGACGCCGAAGTAATGGCGCAATTTGTCAAGCAGTTCTACACCGAAGCGGCAAATGTCCCGTCTGAAGTACTGCTGCCGAAAGAAATCGAAGAAGCGCACATCATCAAACAATGGCTGAATACCAAACGCGGCGGGCGCAAAGTCGAGATGCGCGTCCCGCGGCGTGGACAGCCGCGTCAACTGGTTGAGATGGCAAGCGAAAACGCAACCGAGACGCTCAAATCGCTGCGCGCGCAGTGGCAAGCCGATACGCACAAACAGGAAGAAGCCCTAAGCGAATTACAGGAAGCCTTCAATCTGTCCTCGCCGCCGAATCGGATCGAATGTTACGATATTTCGCATACGCAGGGAGTCGCCACCGTCGGGAGCATGGTCGTCTTTACGCAGGGCGTACCGGATAAAAAGCTCTATCGGCGCTTCAATATCAAATCCGTTTCGGGTCCCGACGACTTCCAAAGCATGGAAGAGGCGTTAACGAGACGCTTCAAACGTTGGCAAGCTGCTCAGGATGCTTCGACACTGCTCAGCAGCCCGACCCAGTCAAAATCCAAGCGCGATGCGTCCTTTTCCTTTTTGCCGGACTTGCTGATTGTGGACGGCGGCAAAGGTCAATTGAGCCGCGCTGTCCAAGTCCTTGAAGATTTCGGGCTAACCGATCGGGTTCCCGTTGTCGGCTTGGCAAAACGCGAGGAGGAAGTCTTCTTCCCGAATAATCCGCAAAGCCTGCTCTTACCGCGCCATTCGCAGGGATTTTATCTCGTGCAGAGAATCCGTGACGAAGCGCATCGTTTTGCAATCACCGCCCACCGCAAGCGCCGCAATAAGCTCGGCATGGCGTCGGTTTTAGATTCGATTCCGGGTATTGGTCCTGCAAAACGGAAAGCCCTCTTGCGAGAATTTGGCTCTGTGGATAAGATAAGAGCCGCCAGCGTGGACGAATTGAGCGCGGTACGCGGGATTAACGTGGCGCTGGCAGAAACAATCAAGGCAAATTTGGACTAACCATGATTATTTGGCATGTAGACGACGATCAGGAAATGTTGCGCGCAATGGATTTGATGCTCTCAATGCTCGGTTTTGAGACCCAACCCTTTATGCACGCGCGCCCTGCTGCACAGGCGTTGCTGGCGGGCGGAAAACCCGATGCGCTCCTGCTAGACATCAATATGCCGCAAGTCTCCGGTTTGGATATGCTCGAATTTGTGCGCAGCCGCCGAGAATGGGATACGCTGCCGGTAGTAATGCTTTCCACCGAAGCTGCTGAAGTCACCATTGATCAGACAATTGAGCTTGGTGCAGATGGTTATGTGACCAAACCTGTAATGATCGACGAGTTGGAACGCGAGCTAAAGAAAGCAATCAAGAAGCGACAATAAATCAGTCTAAGATTGAAATCTTAGGCTGAAAAATCCAAGTGCGCTTGAAGCGCACTTCCCATAACAGCCTGAGAATTCATTCTCTGGAAAGTAAAGGAAAGAAAAATGGCAAAGAAAAAGAAAAAAAACAAAAAGACACAACCCAAACCCCAATCACAATCCAACTACAAAGCACGTCAGGCGCGCAATTTGCGTATCATTGTCGTCGTTGTTTCCGTTATTCTCGTTCTCTCAATGATCTTATCCTCCATTCGCTTCTAGCAATGGCAAATGATATAATTACAAAACGCGGACTGAGCGCCGCGTTTTGTGTTGAATAGAGAAAAAACGACCATCACAATTTATAGAGAGCGGCGTTTTAACGTGAAACGTAAAACGTAAAAAAACAACGTGCCGCTCAAAATCACGTTTCACGCATCACGTTTTACGAAAACAGGAATCCTATGCTAGAAAAATTAGCCGGAATAGAAAAACATTTTGAAGAACTCGGTCAGGAACTGATGACCGTTGGCGATGATTATCAACGCGCTGCCGACATCGGCAAAGAACGCGCCGAAATGGAACCCGTTGTTGCAAAAGCACGCGAATATCGTCAAATTTTGCAACAAATCAAAGATGCGCAAGCCATGCTTGAAACCGAAGCAGATGAAGAAATGCGCGAACTTGCCGAGATGGAACTCGCTGAACTCGAACCGCAGGTCGAACCGCTCGAAGAAGAAATCAAACTCCTACTCGTTCCCAAAGACCCGCGCGACCATAAAAACGTCATCATGGAAATTCGCGCCGGAACGGGTGGGGATGAAGCCGCCCTCTTTGCAGCTGATCTTTATCGCATGTACACGCGCTACGCGGAAAATCAAGGCTGGAAAACCGAAATCCTGTCCCAAAGCGACATCGGTCTGGGCGGACTTAAGGAAATCACCTTCCTGATTAAAGGAGCGGGTGCTTATTCCAAACTCAAATTTGAATCGGGCGTCCATCGCGTGCAGCGCGTCCCCGCCACCGAATCGCAGGGACGCATCCACACATCCACCGCCACCGTCGCCGTCCTCGCCGAAGTCGAAGAAGTGGACATCAAAATCCCCACCACCGACATCCGCATTGACGTTTACAAATCCGCGGGCGCAGGCGGGCAAAACGTCCAAAAAAATTCCACCGCCGTCCGCATCACCCACGAACCAACCGGCTTGGTGGTTGCCTGTCAGGACGAACGTTCGCAACTTCAAAATAAAATTCGCGCCATGTCCATTCTACGCGCCCGCCTTTACGAAATCGAAGAAGAAAAACGGCGCTCCGCGCGCGAAGAAGCCCGCCGCTCTCAAGTCGGCACCGGCGAACGCTCCGAAAAAATCCGCACCTACAACTACCCGCAATCGCGCGTCACCGACCACCGCATCAATCACTCGTCCTACAATCTCGCTGGCGTGATGGAAGGCGACATCGAAGAATTCATCGAAGAACTGACCACCCGCGACGAAGCCGAGCGCCTCGCTGCAATCAACGAAGACTAAAAAATGGCGGCGCAAGCCGCCTTTTTCTTATGCTTTACAAACTCACCCACAACCTGCTCCCCTACAGCGAAACCCCCTCACTCGACGCCCAAACCCTGCTGGCACATATTCATGGCAAAAACACAGCCTGGGTACTCGCACATCCCAACGCACCGCTCAACCCAGCCCAAACTGAAACGCTCAAAAATGCGCTCAGCCAACTCCAGCAAGGCACACCACTGCCCTACGTCCTCGGTCATTGGGAATTTTACGGGCAAGACTTCATCGTCAGCCCCGCTGTGCTTATTCCGCGTCCGGAAACAGAAGAGTTAGTGGAAAAAGCGCTGGATTGGCTGCGCCACAAAAAGAATGCCCGCGCTCTGGATATGGGCACAGGCTCAGGCTGCATTCCCATTAGCCTCGCGCGAAACGCCCCCAACCTTCGCTGGGTCGCCGTTGATTTATCAAATACCGCTTTACGCATCGCCCGCCAAAATGCCGCGAAACACGGGGTTGCCGAACGAATAACCTTCGTCCGCAGTGACTTGTGGCGTGCTCTCGAAAACTGGAAAAACAAAGACTTTGCCGGCTTCGACCTCATCACCGCCAACTTGCCCTACATCCCCAGCGCAACGCTCAAAACACTCGCCGTCTATACCCGCGAACCGACCATCGCCCTCGACGGCGGCGCGGACGGACTAGACCTAATCTGTCGCTTTCTAAAAGACGCTCCGCACTTCATCGCCCCCAAAGGCATGATTCTGCTCGAAATTGATGCATCGCATGGACAAAAAGCCTTACGGCTTGCAAAAGAATACCTTCCCAACGCCGTTTGCAAATTGCAAAAAGACTACTCCCATAGAGACCGCTTTATCAAGATTCAAACGTAGCTTCTCATTTTTTCGGAATAGTGCGTTGCACCTACTTCGACATAAAAAGTACCTAACAATAGGCGTTTTTCTCGGCAGCGGCATTATCTCTATCCCAAAGGTGCGACGCACTTTCCTGATTTGCCCTACAACGTTAGAACGTTCAAATGTATGCAAACCACCCTACTCCCCACATCCGCTCCGAACGCCCTCCAAACCGCGCTTGAAACGCTGCACGCGGGCGAACTGCTCGCCTTTCCAACGGATACGGTCTATGGCATCGGCAGTTTCGCTTTCAACGCCGATGGCGCGCGCAAAATCTACGCCGCCAAACAACGCCCGCCCGATAAGGCGCTCCCCATCTTGCTTGGAAATCTCAGCCAAATTCCGCTTGTGGCGGTTAATTTGCCGGATGCCGCGCTTAAACTTGCCAAGCATTTCCTGCCCGGCGCATTAACGCTCGTCGTCCCCAAGCATCCCGACATCCCCGCAGAAGTTTCATCGCTGGAGACTGTTGGCATCCGCATTCCAGACCATGCCTTTGCGCGCGCCCTGCTGAATGCAGTAGGACCAATGGCGGTCACATCCGCAAATATTTCGGGCGCGGAGTCACCGATCAGTGCCGACGCCGTCTACCAGCAACTAAACGGAAGCCTGCCACTCATCCTGGATGGTGGCGTCACATCCGGAGGCACATCATCCACTGTGGTGGATTGTACGCAGCCTGAGATTCGCATCCTGCGTGAGGGTCCCATCTCCATGCAAGATATTCGAGCCGTGCTGGGAAATTAAAAATCTCTTATCAATCATTTATCTTTGCTTAAGTTATTTTTTCAAAATCCCCGTATACTTTAGAAGCATTCTCCTCAACACCAACCGCGCAACGAACTGGGCAGTTCGAAAGCGCGGTTTTGGTTTAAGTCGGATAGGTCAAAATGACCTGCAAAACATCCTGCGGACGCGCGTCAAGCGTGACGTAGGCTTGGTCTGCCGCCCCAAACGGGATGCGCGAAGAAATCCATTGTGAGGGTTTAACGCGCCCCAACATTTCCAATACCACCCCAAAGCGACGCGCCTTATCCCAACGCCCGCCGAACTGCGGCGCAATTGTGCTGACCTGCGAGCTGATCAGTTGGATACGCTCCCGATGAAAACGTCCGCCCAGATTAAGCGAGACGGGCTTTTGCCCATACCATGAACCGACCACAACCCGCCCCGCAAAATCGACGACACCAATCGCGGCATTTAGCGCATTTGGCACACCGGAGAGTTCAAGCGCAAGGTCAAAATCGTTCTCGGTGAGTTCATCGGGAGCGAAAGCTGCGTCCACGCCGAGAGCGAGCGCAGCTTGCCGCCGCAACGGAACGGGATCAACCACCACCAAGCGCTTGAGCGGAAACTGGCGTAAAAGCGACGCCGTCAACAAACCAACAATGCCCTGCCCAAAAACAATCACCCGCTCGCCAATCACGGGCTTGGCGTCCATAACAAGATTGACCGCCGTTTCCATATTTGGCAGAAAAACGGCATCTTCGTCAGAAAGATTTTCTGGAATTTCAAAAAGGGCGTTTGCATCCGCCACGAAATGGCTTTGATGCGGCTGAAAAGAAAAAACGCGTTTTCCCAGCAAATTTTTGTCAACATTCTCGCCAAGTTCTTCAACGCTGCCCACCGCACAGTAGCCATACTTCATCGGGTAGCCGCTCTGCTCTTCGAGGGCATCAATACTGGCATCGACCGCCATCTCCTGCGGAAACTGCCCGCGATAAAAGAGCATCTCTGTCCCTGCGCTGATGGCGGAAAGCGTTGTGCGGACAAGCGCTTGCGCGGCTGCAAGAGCAGGTATTTCTTCCTCCTGCACGGAAACCTGATACGGGGCGTCAAAATAAATAGCTTTACGAATTTTCATAGTAACGATTATAAACGCTGCCCAGCCACAAACCGAGCAGACCAAAGAAGGAATCGCGTACACGAACAAATAAACTGATACTCATGCCCAAAAGCGGATTGAATCCAAGCATCTGCATGGCGTAAACCTGTCCCGCTTCGAGTGCACCCAATCCACCCGGCAGCGGGGTCAAAAAAGCAAGGCGTGCAAAAACAATCAACGCCAAAACGCTTAACACATCAGTTTGGATACCGAAAAGATGTAAAACAAGCGCATACTCGCCAAGCATAGCCAACCAAATTAGCGCGGAAAGCATCGTCGCCTGCAAAATGACGTGCGGCTGTTGGCGGCAAAATGCACCAATCTGCGACTCTGCATCCAGTAAGGTTTGGCGAATTGTATTCAGTCGCGGGGCATCCCGTCGCAAAGGCGGAAGCAAGATAAATAGGCGTTTGAACGGTGTCTTCCCCAAAAGCATCACAACAAGATAAGCGAGCAGAAAAAACACAATCCCCGCCGAGGTAAAAATCAGCATTCCGGCGATCTCCTGAAAAAAGACGCCTTGTGAAACAATGAAGAGAACGCCAAGCATCAAAAAGGTAAAGTTTGCCAACAATTCCAAAATTTTATCGAGGCTAACGGATGCCAGCCCAATCTCGGTTGGAATGTCGTGCCGTTTTTTGAGCAGATAAACCTGCAAGGGTTCGCCGCCAAATTGCGGACCGGGTGTGAAGTAACTCACCCCAAAGGCGGATAACCGATAAGCAGCCAGCGCAAAATAGGAAACCGGATGTCCTAGCGCACGCACAATTAGCCACCAACGACTGCCAAAAAGCAAAAGAATACCCGCGTTGACGATGAAAAGCAGCAAAAGTGAAGCCAAAGATAATTGGCGGAAGGTGTTTACCAGAGCAGCAAGCGAAATATCGCGCCATGCCCACCCAAAGAGCAGGATGACAAGTAGCCAAAGAATAGGAATGGTGATTTTTTTCGACATAAATCTTCAGAAAACGCTATGTGGCGCGACATTTATGTCGCATTCGCAGGTGCTGCGACATAAATGTCGCGCTACAATCTTTTCAATTTTAACAAATCTACTTTCGCTCCCCTGC
>JANTFU010000102.1 GCA_024763295.1 Anaerolineales bacterium | reverse complement strand
GCCGCCGATCTGCTCGGCTTTGTGCCCGAGATAAACGGTGATGCCGATTTTTCGTAAATCATCCACAAAGGGCGAATGCTGCATATCGGAACCCGAAACCGTCGCGCCGCTCTCCTTGAGAAGACGCGCGATGGCTGAAATTCCTGTGCCGCCGATGCCGATAAAGTGGATGTGATTTTTCATACGTTTTATCTCTGTAGGGGTGGGGTGACCCCGCCCTTATCCTTAGACGAAGACAACAATCACGAAAACAAAAGCAATCATCACAGCAAAATAAATGCCGGGTTCGCCAAACGCATGGGGCGGCATCCAGACCATCATGCGAGCGATTTCCTCCGCAATTTGCTGAGTGGGATCATGGAAGATATTGGGGAAGGGGTAATTTGCATCGTGCAAATAAGACCAAATCGTTCCGACCACCAAATAACCGTTGAAGCCGCCCATCACCGCGCCAAAGAGAGCGTCCTGCAATTTATCTTTGCGTGCTTTACCGCTGATATTGAGCTTCTCAAAACCAACGGTCTGATACCCAAAATAAACCAGCGGAATTGTGATCCAAATCCGCGCCCAAAAGAGCGAGGTGCCATCAATCTTCTGAAACATATCCACATACCGAAAGAGCAAGTGGTTGATTGCCAAGACCAAGATCACACTAAAGCTAACCAGCAGCTCTTTCGCCCAGCCACGCATAGCGCCAATAATGGCGAAAAGAATGACGTACATCCAAAAGATATAAATAAGATTGACCATAAGCGTCTCTCTACTTTGCAAATGCCTGCAATTCAGCGGCAATTTTTTCAGCAGCAAGCGGCGCCGCTAAGGAACGCATTTTTGCACGCATTCCTGCTAATTTTTCCTGATCCTGTAATAAACCATAAACCAATGAAACCACTTGAGCATCCAAATCTTCGTCTTTTACCAAAAGCGCCGCGCCGCGCTCACTTAGATATTCAGCATTCACTTTTTGATAGCGCCAAGCGTAGGGATACGGCACTAAAATGGCGGGCAAGCCAAAAGCGGGATATTCACCAAGCGATGATGCGCCCGCACGCGAGATGACCAAATCCGCCGCGCCCAGTGCCATGCCCATCTCGTGGACATAATCGAAAACGCGATAGCGTTCGGCTTGATTCTGTCCGAGAGCATTCCGAGCATTTTGCACGGTCTCATAATCGAGTTTGCCGGTGATGTGGACAATCTGCGTTTTCGCAAGCAGTTTCGGCAAATGTGCCAGTATCGCGTTATTAATCGAGCGGGCGCCTTTGCTGCCACCAAAAACGAGCAAAATCGGCTCATCGGCATCCAAACCGAGTTCTTTGCAGGCGTCCGCTTTGCGCCATTTGGTCAGATCAGGGCGCAGTGGATACCCGGTTGCCACGATCCGCTCAGGGCGTGAGAAGTAGGCGGATGAAGTTGGGGTGCTCACGGTAATCTTGTCCGCGAACCAAGCTAAAGCCTTGAGGGCGAGTCCGGGTTCGATATCCGGAACATAGAGTACGCTCGGAATTTGCCATCCGGCAAAAGCCATCGGCACAGCCACATATCCGCCGGTAAAGAACATTACATCCGGTTTGAATTCGCGCAAAATCTTACGCGCTTCAAAAACACCGCGCGCAAGCGTAATGAAATTTTTTGGTAAGGTGCTTAAGCCAACGCCATGCACACCAGCCGCAGGGATAGCGCGGAATGGAATATGCTCACGTTGGACGAGCTCGGCTTCCATGCCGCCTTCGCCGCCAACCCATAAAAGTTGCAAGTCTGCAAGGGGCAAGTTTGCATCTTGCCTCCTGCCCCATGCCTCTTTTAACTTAGCGAGAACGCTGAGCGCGGGATACACCCCGCCGCCCGTACCGCCCGCGCAAACCAGTAGTCGCACCGAAGGCTCTCCATTCATCTTCTGCTTGCTGTGCCTCTGCGCCGTGTTGACGCGAGACGTTGTAAATAATGCCAACGGCTGCCAGCGAGGTGACCAAGCTGGAACCACCCGCGCTAATAAAGGGCAGCGCGTTTCCTGCCACCGGCAAAAGCCCGACCATTACGGTCATATTGATAAGTGCTTCAACACCGATCCAAAAAGCTAATCCTGTCGCCAAAAGCGTACCGAGCATATCAGGCGCACGGCGCGCGATGACCAAGCTCCGCCAAATCAGCAAACCGTAGAGCATCATCAAGAAAAATGCGCCCATAATGCCAAATTCTTCTGTAATGACGGCAAAAATACTGTCTGTTGGTGGAACGGGCAAACCGGTTAACTTGGTGAGACTTTTGCCAATTCCCAAACCGAAAACGCCGCCATTCACAATCGCTTCGAGCGAGCGTTGCACATGGTAGGAAGCATTCATCGGGTCTTTGAGACCAAGCCAATAAAACGCCACACGCGCTTGTCCGGTTTTGCTGAACTGGATCACAACCCAAGCAACAGCGAGCGCCAAGACCATCAAAATGGTCAATTGTTTCAAATCTGCACCGGCAAGGAAGAAAAGCGTACCGCCAAGGAAAAAGATGGTCACGGTTGCGCTCAAGTCGGGCTGAAGGTAAATCAGACCACCAATCAACCCAAGAATGATCGCCAGCGGAATTAATCCCAACTCGATATTGTTGAGTTGGGCGCGTTTGGCATAGAGCCAAACTGCCAAATAAATAACCGTGACGAGTTTTGCCAACTCGGACGGTTGGATAGAACCGTTATAGAAGGTGCGGACTGCGCCCAAACGCAACTCACTCGTTATCAAAACCGCAACCAGCGACAAGATCGTCCCTAACATGGCAAGCACCGAAAAACGACGCCAGTAGTGATAATCCAGACGCGAGAGCAAATACGCCACGCCCGCCCCCAAGCCCAGCCATAAAACCTGACGGCGCAGCATATAACCGGGGTCTTTGCCCAAAATTCGCACCGAATAATCAACGCTGGAGGAGTAAAGCATCAGCAAGCCAAACGCCACCAAAACAATAATGGTGATGAGCAAAGGCGCGTCGCCGCTTTTGGCATCGCGCCGCGTGCCAACGGGATAGGGATGTTGGTTTAGAGTGCTTGTACCCATGCTCGAAACCTTTCTCCGCGTTCTGCGAAATCTTTAAATTCATCAAAACTCGTGCCGCCCGGAGAGAGCAAAACCACATCTCCGGCTTCAGCCACCTTTGCCGCCGCCGCAACCGCGTCTTTCAAACCGATGCAGTGCGAGATGGTGTAAGGACGTCCGCTGCTGCGGCTGCCGCCAATTGCATCGGCAATTTTCGGCGCGGCTTCGCCAAACAGCACCACATGATCTACACGTTGGCGAATCAACTCCGCCAGCGCATTCCAGGGTAATTTTTTATCGCGCCCGCCCAGCAAAAGGACAATCGGCTCATCAAAGGCGCGCACAGCAGCCATCGCACGTTCGGGCGCAGTCGCAATCGAATCGTTGTACCAAACCACACCGTTCAACTCACGCACACGCTCCAAGCGATGTGCCACGCCATGAAAATCCTGTAAAGCCGCCTGCATCGCTGAAACCGGAAACCCCGCTACAAAAGCGATGGTACAAGCTGCCAGCACATTCTGTAAATTATGCGCCCCGCGTAATTGGATTAAATCCGTCGAAACCAGATCCATCTCCATCTCGCCTTCGCGGACGTAGATCAAACCGTCCAGCAGACGGGTGCCCGCTTCGCCCGTGGAAAAAGGTTGGGTACCGAAAGTGAAGAGTTTGCCCGGCGAAAAGCTGCGCATTGCAAACGAGCCGGCATCGTCGCGGCTGACGATGGCAATATCGTCGGCGGTCTGATTTTGGAGCAACCGTGCTTTGGCGGCAGCGTAGGCTTCCATCGTGCCGTGTCGGTCGAGGTGATTAGGCGTTACATTCAAGACGGCGGCGATATTTGTCGAGAGAGTCATCTGCTCTAGTTGGAAGCTCGAAATCTCAAGAATAGCGAGATCATCGGGCTGCATTTGATCAACGTAGTTAAGCAGCGGGTCGCCGATATTGCCACCAATCCAGACTTTATTTTCGCTTTGAGCGAAAGCGGCTTTTGCCATGCGTCCGACCAATGTTGTCGTCGTTGTCTTGCCTGCCGAGCCGGTAATGCCGATGGTTTTACACGGCACTGCTTCGAGGAAAATCTGCGTATCGTTCGAGAGCGGGATTTCGCGTCGAAGAGCTTCCTTGACGATATTCAGCGTTAGCGGAATCCCGCCGGAAAGGCATACCAAGTCTTTGCCATCGAGCAAGCCGGAATAATGTGCGCCCAGCGCCCATTCCACAGGCACATCCTTCAGGGTTTCCTGTTCAGCCTTTAGGTCGGCGGGCATCCGAATATCATTCAAAGTCACTTTTGCGCCATGCTTTGTAAGGTAACGCGCCAAAGCTAAGCCCTGACGAGCCGCGCCGATAATGAGGATAGTTTTGCCGTTCCAATCAGTCATGCTTACACCAATGCCAATCCGACACCAAATAAGGCTGCCATCAGGCTGATGAGCCAGAAACGCTGAACAACTTGCGTTTCGCTCCAACCGAGCAGTTCAAAATGCAAATGTAAGGGTGCCATTTTGAAAATGCGCTTGCCTTCACCCGTCATGCGGCGTGAAAATTTGAAATAGCCAACTTGCAAAATAACACTAATCGCTTCGCTGACCGGAATAATCGCAATCACGGGCAAAAGCGCCCACTGACCGGTCATCAGCGCGACAACTGCGAGCGCAGCCCCAAGCGAAAGTGAGCCGGTATCGCCCATAAAGAGCGAAGCAGGATGGACGTTGAACCATAAAAAGCCAAAGAGGGCACCGACCAGCGTGAAGCAGAAACGTCCGACGTAATGCTGCCCTTGCATCATGGCAATGCCGCCGTAAGCGATGAAGGCGGTTGCGGCAATCAAACCGGCTAAACCGTCCAAACCATCGGTAAAGTTGACCGCGTTAGAAGCGCCGATAATGATGAAGGCTGCCACAGGGATGTACCAAATACCCAGTTCAAAGGTCACAGGAACGCCGGGAATGCGCATTTCAGGCACATCGAAAAGATATTTGAGTACGGCGGCAATCACAATTGCCAAAATAACCTGAAAGGTAAATTTGGTGCTGGCTTTCATGCCATCGCCGCGTCGTTTGCCGCGGACGCCTTCCCAATCATCAAGCATTCCGAGAAAACCGTAAGAGACCAGCACGGCTAAGGGCAAAAGAATCGAGCGTCCGGTCGGTTGCAAGCCAATCAGCTGTACCGAGTTCAACATCAACGTGATCAGAATAACCGGCAAAATAAACATCACGCCGCCCATAGTTGGGGTTCCCATTTTGACTTGATGGAAGCCCGGTTCATCCACGCGGATGATTTTGCCAATCTTTAAGTGGCGCAAAACACGCAACAGGGGCGGTCCCCAGATGACGGTCATCATAAAGCTGGCACCGGCGAGACTGAGCACAAAGGATATTTGCTTTAGCATTGCTCTGCCTCCAGCGCTGCGACGATGCGATCCATACGCAAGCCACGCGAGCCTTTCAGGAGGAGGCTGTCTTTGTCCGTCAGATTGACGTTCAGCCAAGCAATCACGTCTTCGTGCGCGTCAAATTCGATGATTTTTGCTGCGGGCATCCCTGCTTGGCGTGCGGCATCTGCAATGATGTGTGCGCGTTTGCCGAGCGTAACGAGCAGGTCGGCGATCTCTGCGGCACGCAGACCAACCATTTCGTGCCCTTGTCTTTCGTACTGTCCAAGTTCGAGCATGTCGCCGAGTACCGCGATTTTACGTCCGCTCATTTCTTCGAGCAGGCTCAAGGCTGCCAGCGTAGAAGCGGGCGAGGCGTTGTAAGTATCATCGAGAATGAGCGCACCGCAGGCGCTGCGGGCAGCCACCAAGCGCAATTGTGCTCGTCCGGCACGCAGTCCGTTGATGATCTCTTGCCACGTCAAGCCTTCAACGAGGGCAACGGCGGTGGCACGCAAAGCGGTGTGGACAGAGTGGCGACCAATCAGCGGCAAGTGGAGATGAATGACTTCGTTGCGATAATGCAAACGGAAACGGATACCATCCAAGCCCAAGCCTTCGATCTCATCTGCCCATAAATCGGCGTCATTGGTGAGACCGTAGAAGAAAACGCGCGCATTGGTGTGTTCTGCCATCTTGCGCACCCACAGGTCGTCGTAATTCAGGATGGCAACGCCGTCAGCGGGCAGGGCTTCAACCAACTCCGCTTTGCCGCGCGCGATGGCTTCCTGCGAACCGGCTCGCTCTGCATGGACGGTGCCGATATTGGTAATCACACCGATTTGCGGTTGGGCGATGTCGCACAAGAATTTGATTTCGCCGGGGACGTAAAATCCCATTTCAAGGACGGCGCATTCGTGTTCTTCGCTTAGGTGCAAAACTGTCAGAGGCAGACCGATTTCGTTGTTCAGGTTGCCGGGATTTTTCAGGGTGTCGTAACGCTGTCCAAGCGCTTGGGCAACGAGTTCTTTGGTCGTCGATTTGCCCACACTTCCGGTAATGCCGATCACGCGCAGGTCGAGTTTGTTCCGCCAGAACGTAGCGATTTTTTGCAAGGCGCTGATGGTGTTCTCCACCAGCAGGCAGAGCGGCGCATCCAATCCGTCTACATCTTCAGTGGTTGCGGTACGCAAATCAATCACGTTGAAATCGCCGTTAATTTCATGCTCAATCAGGGCAAATTTTGCACCCTTTTCGAAGGCTGCGCCAACGTAGGCATGTCCATCGACATTTTCACCGGGGATGGCGATGAAAAGCCCGCCCGCTTGCACTTGGCGCGAATCAATCGCCGCTGCCGGAATGGGCGCGGGCGCATTGGGTCGGGTGCCCGTCAGGGCTTCGAAAATATCGGCAAGTGTCAGCATTTACTGTCCTGCGTATTGCAAGCGGACAACATCCGGCGGGATGTTGAGAATTTGTGTGGTCACATCGGCGACTTGCGCGAAAACGGGCGCGGCGGTCTGCGATGCCCAAATGGATGTCGTGGGCTGTTCGAGCCAGACATAGATCATAAATTGCGGGTCATCGACGGGACCCCAACCGATAAAGGATGTGTTCGTCGCGGCGCTGGAATAGCTGCCAGATTCGGTAGGAATTTCTGCCGTGCCGGTCTTGCCTGCCAAACGGTATCCGGGCAGAATAGCCAACGAATCGTACCCATGAAGGGCATTGGCGAGCATCTCGTTCAGCGTGCGCGCAGTTTCAGGCTTGATCGGTCGCCCCGCATCTTGCGGCGGGAAATTGTACTGACGATTATCGCGTACCATGCCATAAAGCAAGTGCGGCGTCACCATTGTGCCATCGTTGGCAATTGCGGAGGCTGCCATCATCATTTGGATGGGCGTTGCGGTCACGCCCTGTCCAAAGGAATTGGTCGCCAAGTCGATGGTGTACCAATCGGCATCTCCGGGGACGCGCAATCTGCCGCCCGCTTCACCGCTCAGGTCGATGCCGGTCGGGTGTCCGATGCCAAAATCGATCATGTAGTTATAAAAATCTTCAGTGCCCATTTGCACAGCGACTCTTGCCAAACAGACATTCAGCGAATGCGCAAGGCAATCGGTCATATCTTGTACGCCCCAGGCTTCATTATCCCAGTTGCGGATGACTGCGCCGCCAATCTCATACACGCCGGTGTCGGTATAGGCGGTATCAGGCTCAACCGTGCCGGTATCCAGCGCGGCTGCCATCGTCAAAATCTTAAAGACCGAGCCGGGTTCGTAAGGCATATTGATGGCGCGGTTATATTCGCT
>JANTFU010000101.1 GCA_024763295.1 Anaerolineales bacterium | reverse complement strand
CATCTTTTTGACCATCTGGTTGGCAGAGACGTGCTGCACGCCCATCTCCTCCGCCAGCATGGAAATGGATAGCGGCGTGGACTGATTGACCGCGCCGAGGGTTGAAATGGTGATTAAGTACATTTCTGTGCTTTCGCTAATGTGATTGTTTGACATAGGATTTTTCGATTATTGTTGTGTCTTGGCATAACTTTACCGCAAAAAAATATTTTGTCAACTGAAAATGGGGTGTTTTTTATGAAAAAGTTGAATTTAATTCTTTGGTTTGCCACTTTGTATAGAAGCTGGAATTTCAATTACCTGCTTCGTGAAAGCTAGGGCTTTCTTAAAGTCCCAGACTGTCATTGCGAGGTAGCTTTTCCGCCGAAGCAATCCCCGCAAAGTAGAGGGAGATTGCTTCGCAAGTGCGGCTCGCAATGATGTTTTACAAGGAGACTTGGTAGTTACCGCGGCTTTAAGGAAACCGTGTCGTGAAAGCCTTTCAGCACAAGGTATTTAACCGCAATAAAATCTGTGCTCTGTTGTTCGGCAGATGGCTATTTGATCATGCCTTAACTGAAGGGATGTGATGATTCTGCGAGGAGCATGCTTTTGCGACGAAGCAGCCTTGCGCCGAGTAGGAGATTGCTTCACCCCGAAAAGCATCGGGGCTCGCAAAATCCTGACTACTTATGGCTTAAGCACTACCTTTATATGGACGATTCGCACAAATCCCCCATCCTAACCTTCTGAAAAAGAAACCATTTTGCGCCCCTAAAGGGAAGGGATTAATTTTCCCCCTTCGGGGGAACTGTCCGCAGGACAGAGGGGAAATTAACGGTAAAAAATTCTGTGCAACGTAACCCTCCGAGCCACCCGCAAACTTAGTCAATCATGCTACAATTCGCCCATGCGCAAGATTTTGTTATTTGCCCTCGTTCTTATTCTGTTAGCTGCCTGTGCTGCGCCAACCGAAGAACCGCCCAATTGGGCAGAATATGACCCTTTCGGCGAAAGCACGGATGACGGTGCTGTTTCTTGGTCTGACTTACTACCGCCTACGCATGCACCGGGTGCGCCGATTGCCACGCCTACGCCCAATATGCCGCGTTACGCTCCCGAAGACGAGCAGGGACCGGGCTTCAAAATTATCCCCGATTCAGAGTTAGTGCGCGGTCCTGCCAGTTTACTTCTGGATATGGATGTTTATATGAAGACGCGCAACGGCTACATCAAATCCTATCAGGAAGAGATCAACGGTGAACTTTACAGCGGCTTGGAGATTGTCGAGCGCATCTCGCGTGAATACTCGGTCAATCCGCGCCTTTTACTGGCGCTCATCGAGTATCAAAGTGGCTGGATTACCCAACCCGTCGTGGATGAAGAATACTTCCCGCTGCGTTACTATAACGAATGGAGCAGCGGACTCTATCGTCAACTAATCTGGACGGCGAACGAGCTTAATCGTGGCTACTACGGCTGGCGTACGAACGCCATTAGCGAGTGGACGTTCGTGGATGGTGACGTGGTCGGCATTAACCCAAGCATCAACGCCGGGACGGCTGCGCTGCAAAACTACTTTGCGCTGCTCTACACTCACGATGTTTGGGAATATGATGTCAGCGAAGAAGGCTTTTATGCCACCTACGAAGAGCTTTTTGGTTATCCCTTCGACTATGCTATTGAACCGCTCGTTCCCGTTGGACTAACACAGCCTGCCCTCACCTTGCCCTTTGCACGCGGCGAAACTTGGTCGTATACCGGCGGTCCGCACGGTGGCTGGGATAGCGGTTCCGCTTGGGCTGCGCTCGATTTCGCTGCGCCGGGAGAGCCGAATGGTTGCGTCCCTGCTGAAGCGTGGGTGCTTTCGGCGTCGGATGGTGTCGTTGTCAGCGCGGAAAACGGCGCTGTTGTTGTCGATCTGGATGGGGACGGGCACGCAGAAACGGGCTGGTCGTTGCTGTACATGCACATGGCTGCGGATGGACGTGTTTCAGCCGGTACCCAAGTTCAGGTCGGAGATCGAATCGGTCATCCATCCTGTGAAGGGGGGCTGTCCAATGCTTCCCATTTGCATTTTGCGCGTCGCTACAACGGCGAGTGGATTCCGGCGGATGGACGTACGCCCTTCAATCTTGACGGTTGGATTTCGAGTAGCACGGGCGACGAATACGACGGCTACCTGACACGCGGCGAAGAGTTTGTCGAAGCCTGGGACGGGCAAAATCCGCTCAACCAAATCACACGTTAGAAAGCCGAGTGTATAAAAGTCACGCAGATTTTTGTCCACTTGGATACCCTCCATGAAAAAAATCTTTATTGTTGTCCCTATTCTTGCTTTATTGCTCGGTGCCTGCGGAGAAGCGCCGCCCTTGTGGGGCGCTTATCAAACGCCCACATCCGTGAGCCACGCGCCGCGCGACGCAGTTCCGGCAGCTTTGCCAACGCTCACCGCCAGCCCGACAGTCACGGCGTTGCCGACCATGACGCCGCAGCCAAGTGCCACCGCAACGCGCGAGCCGAGCGCAACCGCCACGCGGGTAGTATCACTTGAAGATGGTACGCCCGTACTGCCGACGGTTGACGGTCCCGCCTATTTTTATTACAGCCAATCAGGCGATTCACTTAAGGTTGTCGCCTTGCACTTTGGCGTTGACGTTGAAGATATCGTCGCAAACAGCGAACTACCCGACGAAAATGTTCTCCTCAATCCAGGCACGTTGCTCGTTATTCCCGAAGTGCTTACAGACACCACCCCAAATACGCAAATTTTTCCGGATAGCGAAATTGTTCTTTCTGCCACCAGTATTGATTTTGACACGCTCTCTTATGTCGAAAAAGCCGGTGGCTATCTACGCGAGCACCGCGATTATCTTGGCTCTACCGGCTGGTCAACGGGTGCCGAAAGCGTTGAGCGGCACGCTTTTGAAAACTCATTCAATCCGCGTCTCTTGCTTGCCCTAATCGAGTACGAATCGGGCTGGTTGCGCGGTGAACCCGGCAATATTTCGCAGAGCGACTATCCGCTCGGCTATATCGATGTCACCAAGCGCGGACTTTTCCGCCAGATGATGGTTGCCGTGCAGGATTTGGCGCTCGGCTACTACGGCTGGCGGGAAGGCTCTCTGACTGAGTTGACCTTTTTGGACGGCACCACCAAACGGATCGCGCCTGACCTGAATGCTGGTTCCGTTGCTATACAATATTACTTCGCCCAAAAATTATCCTACGAACGCTGGCTCCAAACCATGGATAAAAATGTCGGTTTTCCGGCGCTCTATGCAGAATTGTTCGGTGACCCGTGGGTGCGTGCTGGAAGCATCGAACCGCTCTTTCCGGCAGGGCTAACCCAACCCCCATTAACATTGCCCTTCGAGCCGGGCAAAGTCTGGGCGTATACCGGCGGACCGCATTCTGCTTGGGAGCATGAAGGCGCTCTTGCGGCAATCGACTTTGCACCAGCCAGCAATATCAGCGGCTGTGTCGAAAGCGATAGATGGGTGCTTGCCCCGGCTGCCGGTTTGGTCGTCCGCTCAGAACGCGGCTTGGTGATGCTTGATCTCGACGGCGATGGGAACGAAGCAACCGGCTGGAATTTAATGTTTCTGCATATTGCCACTGAAAAGCGCGTACCACTGGGAACATGGCTTGAGCCAAACGATCGCATTGGCAGACCTTCTTGTGAAGGCGGCATCTCAACCGGTACGCATCTCCATTTTGCGCGCAAATATAATGGCGAATGGATTCTTGCCGACGGTCCCCTCGCTTTCAATCTGGATGGCTGGGTGGCGCACGCAGGTGATAAGCCTTACGCGGGCACGCTCACGCGCGGTGATGAAACCATCACTGCCAGCCAAGTCGGTGAAAAATGGTCTGTCATTGTGCGAGAAGTGCCGCCGGAAGACGAAGAATAAATTGCGGAAACCGCGCTTAAAGTGTGACTGTACGCATAATAAAAGAAGTCTTTCCAGTCGTTTCGCCAATTGCAAAACAGGCTAAAAAGAGGTGCTTTTGCCTGTCTTTCTTGCGTGTTGCGTAAGCCAGAAAATCATTACGAAACACGCAACACGCTTTTAGCTATAGAGAAAATATTTAGTAGTTGGCAAAATACAGTTCCTGAGCGGAGCGACGACCAACGGGAGGCGTGTAGTCGAAGGACGGTGTTCTCAAGAAAACCGCTCTTCGACTGCGGACTTCACATTCGTTCAGTCCTCCGCTCAGAGGCTGTAATTACAATTTCTACTGAAAACTCAGGAAAAGCCTAACTTTTAGCGTAGATTGAGTAGCTTGGCACAGCTTCACCGTGCCAAGCGTATCGAAATCATAGCGAATCGTAGAAAAAGCGCTTGAGAAATAACATCCGCTATGGTTTCGATACGGTTGACGATAAAACTGTCAGCCTACTCAACCTCCGCTTTGAGGTAATTTTGCAATTTTCTCAAAATCTAGTCAAAAAGTTTTACCGAGTTTTCAGATTTCTAAATGATTTATCCATAATTTTATAGCACAAAGAGCGTAAACACAAAAAAGGCGAAACTACTGCTCTTTCTATAAACCCGCGACCTAAAAATATGAATCACCACTCCCTGTACGGCATCAAGCGGGCTTTCTATACCCTCTTGAGTTTCCTCCTTTTCCTTACAAGCTGCGCCCCATCCACACCGCTGGCGCAGATTTCGCTGTTAGATAGCACGCCAACCCCTGCAATTACCGCCATGCCCGTGGAATCGCGTCCGGAGTATAAACCCGGCGAGTTGGTAGACTATACCGTCCAGTCAGGCGATACGCTGCCCGCATTGGCAAGCCGCTTCAACACCACCATCGAAGAAATTCGCGCTGCAAATCCGATCATCCCGCAAGATGTAAGTACGCTCCCGCCGGGGATGCCGATGCAAATTCCGATCTATTTTTTGCCACTTTGGGGTAGCCAATATCAGATTATTCCCAATAGTGCCTTTGTTAACGGTCCTTCATCGGTTGGCTTTGATGTTCAGGGCTTTGTGGATGCTTACCCCGGTTGGTTAAAGGATAAAACTGTTTATGCGGGGCGCGCAACGCGCACAGGCGCGGAATTGGTCGATTATGTGGCGCTCAACTTTAGTGTTAGCCCGCGCTTGCTGTTGGCGCTTTTGGAATATCAAACCGGGGCGTTGACCAATCCCGATGAGCCGCAGACCGACTTTTATCTCGGCTACGAAGATGCAGTTGGGCATCGTGGTTTATATTTACAGCTTATTTGGGCGGCAAATGCACTCAATAACGGTTATTATGGCTGGCGCATGGGCACGCTGACCGAATTTGAACATGATGATGGCAGTATAGAACGCCCTGATCCGTGGCAGAATGCGGCTACGGTCGGGATTCAATATTATTTTTCCCGCATCCTGCCAAAATCCGCGTACGATACGGCAATTGGTCCCAATGGGCTGGCGGAAACTTATCGTCAGCTTTTCGGTGATCCCTGGGCAGATGAAATCGAACTCATCCCGGGCTTGCTCGAACAACCCGAATTTTTATTGCCCTTTCCGCGTGGCAGCGCGTGGACGTATACCGGCGGTCCGCATACGGGTTGGGGGAAGGGCGCGCCTTTTGCCGCCGTTGATTTTGCACCGCCCTCGCAGGTGAGCGGTTGTTTTACGCCCGCCGAAGATGAGTATGCAACCGCGATGGCGGCGGGGATCATCTCACGTGTGGATTATGGTGTAGTCGTGCTTGATTTGGATATGGACGCGAACGAACGCACGGGTTGGTCGGTACTTTATTTGCATGTGGCTACGAAGGGACGTCCGGCGGAGGGGACGATAGTAAACGCCGGTGATTATATTGGTTATCCGTCGTGCGAAGGCGGCAAAACGACCGGTACACATATCCACATTGCGCGTAAATATAACGGCGAGTGGATAATTGCCGACAGCCCTGTCCCGTTCGTGATGGAAGGCTGGACGCCGCACAACGGACCGGTTGCCTACGCCGGAACACTCGCACGCGATGGGCTGATTATTACCGCCAGTCCCGTCTCGGAAGCGTTTAGCCGCGTGCCTGCGGGCGAATAAGTTGTGTCAATGCTCCAACTGCACTTACTTGGCGGTGCTTTGTGCGAGAAACTTGCGCCGATGACGATGCAGGGAGTGATTTGCCACAAATCTTTTATCAGTTAATTTTGATTACTACCAAATAACTTTTACAAAAGTCTGTAACTACCGATGTCATTGCTAGGGAACGGGGATTAAATAACATACAATTTTCTAGCGGAGATTGAGTAGAACAAGGACAGTTTTATCGTCCTTGTTCGTATCGAAATCGTAGCGGTTTTCAGAGAAAAAGGGTGCGTTTTGAGTTGCTCTGGTTTCGATACGGCGAAAAGCATCGCCTACTCAACCCACGCTGTAATCTCGTAAGTTATTTAATTCTCATTCCTAGGTAACTTTGTCGCCGAAGCAATCTCCTACACCTGTGAGAGCCTGCCGCATCGTAAGTGCGCGCTCCTCGCAGTGATGTCATGGGCAGGCGGGTAGTTACAAAAGTCTAATCAATAAGGACTTATCCTATGAATATCATCATTGTTGGTTTACTAAGTTTTTTGATTGTCGCGCTCGCATCGAAAGAGATCGGCGCGTTTTTTTCGCGCTATAACTTACCGCTGATTAGCGGTTTTTTGGCTGCGGGTGTTTTGGTGGGTCCTTTTGGCTTGAATATGCTAAATGCCGAAGTGACCCAAAAATTGCATTTTGTTGACGAGATTGCGTTGGGGTTTATCGCGTTTGCTGCCGGTAGCGAACTTTATATTAAAGATTTGCGCGGCAGGCTCAAAGGCATTGCTTGGGTCACCATCGCCCAGATTACAATCACTATGTTGGTGGGCAGTTTTGCCGTATATTTCTTGTTGGGTTTTGTGCCTTTTATGGCAAAGTTGCCTAACCTGAGCCGCGCCGCCGCAGCGATTATGGCAGGTGCGATTTTGATTGCGCGTTCTCCTTCATCTGCGATTGCGATCATCAATGAACTGCGCGCAAAAGGACCCTTTACGCAAACCATTCTTGGGGTAACGGTCATCACCGACGTTGGGGTGATTATCCTTTTTGCGATTAGTTCAGAAGGTGCGGGGGCGATGCTCTCAAATTACCCAATCAACTTTACTTTTGTCGCTTTACTCATCGCTGAACTGGTCATTTCTTCGCTTTTAGGGCTTTTGTTGGGTATCACACTCAATATTTTGTTCTCCTCCGATCTTTCAAAAGTTGCCAAATCGATTCTTTTGCTGGGACTTGGCTACTCGCTCTTTGTCGAATCTACACTCGTGCGCGAATATAGCCACGAATACTTCCACATCGAATTTCTGCTTGAACCTTTGCTGATTGCGATGGTTGCCACCTTCTACATCATTAATTGGACCAAACATCGCGACCACTTGATGGAAATTCTCGAAGACTTAAGCCCCAGCATTTACATTGCCTTTTTTACGCTCACCGGCGCGGGCTTGGCGCTAGATGTACTTAGCAAAGTTTGGCTCATCGCGCTGGCGCTTTTCCTCGTGCGCCTTCTGACCATTTTTCTCGGCTCTCTCAGCGGCGGCATAATTGCGGGCGAACCTATGAAGCAAAATCTTGTCAGTTGGATGGCGTATATTACCCAAGCCGGGGTCGGGTTGGGACTTTCAAAAGAGATTGCCGGCGAATTTCCATCGCTGGGCGAAAATTTTGCCACCCTGCTCATCGCGGTGATTGTACTCAACCAAATTGTCGGACCGCCACTCTTTAAATGGGTCATCAAT
>JANTFU010000100.1 GCA_024763295.1 Anaerolineales bacterium | reverse complement strand
GGCGAAATGTTCGCCGCCTCCGACATCCCCGCTATTCTCGAACACACGCGGCGGGTTGTCTTCCTCGAATCGGGGCAGATGGCGGTCATCACGCGCGGGGGGGCGGCATACCAAACCGTTGACGGAATCAAGCTGGACACACGTCCGCAAACGATTGCCTGGGATCCGGTCGCGGCTGAAAAAGGGGAATATCGCCACTTCATGCAGAAAGAAATCCACGAGCAAGTCCGCTCCCTAACAGACACGCTCGCCGGGCGCGTCGACTTCGACGAGGGGCGCATCCGCTTGCCGCAACTCAATCTCAGCCCAAAACTCGCCAAACGCATCAACAAAATTTACATCACCGCCTGCGGTACGGCGGCTTACGCGGGCATGGTCGGCAAATATCTCATCGAAGCCATCGCACGCGTGCCCGTCGAGGTCGATATCGGCTCCGAGTTCCGCTACCGCGACCCGATCATCGACGAAAACACCGTCGTGCTGGCAGTCTCGCAATCGGGCGAAACCGCCGACACCCTCGCCGCGATGGAAGAGGGACGCAGCAAAGGCGCGATTTTGTGGAGTATCGTAAACGCCATCGGCTCACAAGCCATGCGGATTGCGGACGGCACCATCCCCATGCAAACGGGACCGGAAATTGGCGTAGCCTCGACCAAAGCCTTCACCGCCCCGCTCGTGGACTTATACATGCTCGCCGTTTATTTGGCAGATTTGCGCGGGAGAATTGATTCCGCCAAACGCCGCCAACTGGTTTCTGACCTGCGCCTCGTGCCCGATCTCGTTGGACAAACTTTAGAGCGCGAAGCCGATGTGGAGAAAGTGGCACGCGCCTTGAAAGACATCAAAGGCTGTCTCTATTTGGGGCGTGGCATCAACATGCCGATTGCCTACGAAGGCGCGCTGAAACTAAAAGAGATTTCCTACATCCACGCCGAGGGCTACCCCGCCGGCGAAATGAAACACGGACCGATCGCCCTTATAGATGAAGAGATGCCCGTCGTTTGCCTTGCGCCAAAAGACCCCTGGCACGAGAAAATGATCTCGCAAATTCAGCAGGCAAAGGCGCGCAATGGCATGGTCGTTGCCGTCGCCACAGACGGAGACGAACTCGTCGCCGACATGGCAGACCACGTTTTATGGATCCCCGAAACCCCGTGGATGCTCAGCCCGGTCGTGAGCGTCATCCCGCTGCAAGTGCTGGCGTATCATATTGCTTCGTTGCGCGGCTTGGATGTAGACCAGCCAAGAAATTTGGCAAAGAGTGTGACGGTGGAGTAGAGACAGTAATCAGTAGATTAGTTTTCAGTAAATCAGGAGAGCCGAGTGATTTCTCACTCGGCTTTTTATATGTCAAATCTCTTGAGCATCCCCCCAAAAAGGCATATTGACCGCTCCATTCCCTCATCCTATAATCATATTTACTTTTAGGTAAAGCCAAGTTGCCAGTCCAAAGGGGCAAAAATGAGTTTCCCCATAACCCGTTTCTTTCGTAAATCACGAATAATATTCGCGCTGCTTTTGGTATTAAGTCTCTCCATGCCCAAAAGCATTGCGCAAGCTACTCAAAACCATGTCAATGACCCTGCCACAGTTTGGAACACCTTTCTCGGCGCAAGCAATGACGATCAAGGTAACGCCGTCGCCGTGGATGCTAGCGGAAATATCTACATTACAGGCGACAGCAGGTCCTCTTGGGGGACAAATATCCAGCGGACTTATACTAGCAATACCGATGCCTTTGTCGCCAAACTGGACAGAAGTGGCAATCCGATTTGGAATGCCTTTTTGGGTGGCACAGGCTATGATTACGGCAACGATATCGCCGTGGACGGAAGCGGCAATATCTATGTCGTAGGCTATAGCACGGTGACTTGGGGAAGCCCCGTGCACGGGTTTAACAGCGGGTGGGATATTTTCATCGCCAAACTGGATACAAACGGCGCTTTACAATGGCATACATTCATCGGCTCTTCCAGCGTAGATATGGGACGTGGAATTGCAGTGGATGGGAGCGGAAATGTCTACGCAACCGGTGCGAGCTACGATAACGATTGGGGCGGCACGCCAGTCCACGCACACGCCAGCCCGGGTAGCGGGCATGATGCTTTTGTTGCCAAAGTGGATGGCAACACTGGCGCGTTGGCGTGGTACACATTTATGGGGTCAGACTCTTCTGATTTTGGTAATGCTATTTCCGTGGACAGCACAGGGGGAAATATCTACGTCGCGGGAACAAGCAACAAAACTTGGGGGAGTCCGGTTTCCCCTCACACAACGGGGCTGGGCAATGACGCCTTTGCCGCAAAGCTAAACGGTAGCGGTGCTTTACAATGGAACACCTTTATGGGATCGGTCGATACCGATACATCAACTGACATTCTTCTTGATGCCAGCGGAGCGAACATCTACGTCACCGGCTATAGTGACCAGTCATGGGGAAGCGGAAGTAGCCCTCTCAACCCACACGCCAGCCCCGCAAACGACAGCCAAAACGATGCCTTCCTCGCCAAACTGGCAACCAGCGATGGCAGCCGCGCGTGGAACACCTTTGCCGGTTCTCCCGGCGACGACAGCGGCAACGCCCTGGCGCTGGACGGCGACGGGTATATCCTGATGGCAGGTGTCAGCGACCAGACCTGGGGCAGTCCGCACAATGCCTATACCGGAGGAGATGATGCCTTTGCCGCCCAATTCAACGCTGGCGGCGCATTATTGTGGAACACCTTCCTGGGCGCTTCTTCAGCAGATACAGGGTCGGGCATCGCCGCTTTGGGAAATCAGGCAGTCTATCTCACGGGAACGAGCAGCACAACCTGGGGCAGCCCGATTAATGCTCATGCCGGCGGCGAAGACGCATTTCTCGCACAACTGGGGGGAAAACCGGAAATCGACGTTCAACGTCCTAGCGGTACATCGATAGGGGACGGGCAAACCGATGATATTGGCTACCAAGCCGTGGGCACGGTCGCCCTCGCTTATACCATTGATAACACGGCTGGCGCTGCGGATTTAACCATCCCTGCAGGCGGCGTAACCGCATCCAATTATTCCAACAGTAGCAATTTTTCTGTTGGTACGGCGCTTCCTTTGACGATTGCCGCCGGAAATACGGAAACGCTGAATATCTCTTTTGAGATCGGCGCAGTGGGCGGTTTTCAGTTCGACATGGATATTGCAAACAACGATGATAATGAAGCTCCCTACGACATCCGTATTATGGGCACTGGCGTAGCAGGCGAAATATTAATCAATGAAGTAGATGCGGACACCCCCGGCACAGATTCAGCCGAATTCATCGAACTCTACGATGGCGGAAGCGGCAATACCAGCCTGAACGGGTTGGTTTTGGTCTTCCATAATGGTGCGGATGATCGATCTTATCGAAGTTTTGATTTGGATGGACAGACCACCAATGCTAACGGTTATTTCGTACTCTGTGGCGACTCGGCAAATGTTGCAAACTGCGATTACGACGTCTCACCGGATACCAATTTACTCCAAAACGGGGCGGATGCGGTCGCCCTCTACATGGGCGATGCTACCGATTTTCCCAACGATACGCCCGTGACGACGACTAACTTGCTCGATGCCCTTGTTTATGATACTGATGACGGGGATGATGCCGGTTTATTGGTACTGCTCAACACAGGGCAACCCCAAATCAATGAAGATGGCGGTGGGAGCAGCGTTTCACCCACAGTATCCTTACAACGCTGCGCCAACGGCAGCGGCGGACAACGTAACACCAATACCTATGGGCAATACTCCCCCACGCCCGGCGAGCTTAACTGCCCGCCTGAAATTGACGTTCAACGCCCAGTCAGCACATCCATCGCCGATGGCGGCACAGATGCGCAAGGCACAAAAAAGTCGGGCGAAGAAGTCACGCTGACCTATACGATCGAAAATCAGGGCAATTCAACGCTCAATATCAGCAATATCACGACAGCGAACGAAACAAACGTCAACGTGGGGACGATTTCGCCCGTCACTTTAAACGTGGCGGGCGGTAATACTGCCACCTTCAATGTTCCCTACACGCCCACTGCGGGCAGCGGCACTTTCAGCTTTGAACTGGACATCAGCAGCGACGATTCTGACGAGGCGAATTACGACATCACCGTCTCCGGCACACGAGATGGCGATGCACCCACCGTCACCATCAATCAGGGCGCATCTCAATCTGATCCCACCAATACCAGTCCCATCGTCTTCGATGTGGTTTTCAGCGAAAACGTGACAGGCTTTGATCAAAGCGATGTGAATATCGCAGGCATGGCAGGCACACCGACCATCACAGTAACTTCCACAGGCACGGGCAATACTTACACCGTCGAAGTTAGAGGCATGGCAGACGGCGAAACTGTCACCGCAACCATCCCCGCCAACGCCGCACAGGATGCCGCCGGAAACGACAATACCGCCTCCAACAGTACAGATAACCAAGTCACCTATAATACGTCAGCGGTTGCAGTCACCATTAATCAAGCCGCAACACAGCCTGACCCGACCAACATTAGCCCCATCGTCTTCGATGTGGTTTTCAGCGAAAACGTGACAGGCTTTGATCAAAGCGATGTTACCATCAGCGGCATGGCAGGCACGCCAACAATCACAGTGACTTCCACAGGCACGGGCGACACCTACACAGTCGAAGTTAGAGGCATGGCAGACGGCGAGACCATCACCGCAACCATCCCCACCAACGCCGCCCAAGATGCCGCCGGAAACGACAATACCGCCTCTACCAGCACGGACAACAGCGTCACTTATGACAATACAGCGCCCACCGTACTCTACGGCGCAAACACAATCCCCGCAAACAACGCAACCCTGACCGCAGGACCCACACAAATAAAGATTGAATTTAGCGAAAATGTCACCACTGCATCGGCAGAAGATGTATCAAACTATCTCCTCACCGAAGCAGGTGCTAACGCCGCTTTTGAAACGCCTTCTTGCATAGCGGGCATCGCTGGCGACGACATCCAAATTACAAGCAACGCCGCATCCTACGATAACTCGAATCCTTTCATTACCACATTGGATATCAACAACGGAACTCCCCTCCCCGAAGGCTCGTACCGGCTCTTCATCTGCGGAACAACATCTATTGAAGATGCCGTCGGGATTCATCTAAATAACGGCGCAGATTCCCTTTTGGATTTCACGGTAGAAGCAGGATCATCCCCATCCAACGGCAACAACGCATCGAACTTGCCCTCCACAGGCTTCCGGCATGGACGTGTCACCTCGCTCGCCGAACAGCCTCCCGCCAAAGCCTACACCGTTACAGCGATGACCCTCGAAATCCCCAAATTGGGAATCAACATCCCCATTGTTGGCGTACCCCAAAGCGCAGATGGCTGGGATGTAAGCTGGCTGGGCAATAGCGCGGGCTATTTGGCGGGATCCGCCTTTCCCACTTGGGCGGGGAATACCGTCATCACCGGTCATGTTTGGGATGCGTATAATCGCCCCGGTGTTTTTGCAGAACTCAAAAGCCTAAAATACGGCGACCAAGTTCAAATCCACGCGTGGGGACAAACCTACACCTACGAAGTGCGCGAGTCTAAACTCGTCACCAAGAAAAATCTCAATGCTGCCTTCGAATCCGAAGAATACGATTGGGTCACGCTCGTCACTTGCGAATTTTACAACCCCTTCAACGGCGAGTATCTCTTTAGAAGAGCCGTGAGAGCGGTTTTGGTGAGTGTGAAGTAAATTAACAGACACCGAGTGTTTTTGAAACACTCGGTGTCTTGCGTTTGTGCACCCTTGCAAAGAAAAACGCTTGACCATCTTTTTTTCCCCCCTTATACTCTGTATAGAAGCTCTATATTCATTGCCTGGTGGAGGGGCATGAAAATGAAATCCTATTCAAAAACAATAAAACATATCACCCTAACGCTGGTTTTAATCGCCATGCTCTTTACCGCCACCGGCGCCTTCGCCGCCGGGACATGGCAAAACGTCGGTTCAGCGGGCTTTTCGTCTGGGCAAGTAGAATTCACCTCGCTGGCATTGGATGGCAACACGCCTTATGTCGCATATCAGGATCATGCCAATTCACGGAAAGCGACCGTGATGAAATTCGATGGCTCAAACTGGGTCACGGTCGGTTCAGCGGGTTTTTCGGCTGGGGAAATAGGTTCCCCCTCGCTAGCATTGGATGGCAGCGGCACGCCTTATGTCGCATATAGGGATGCAGGCAATTCAAATAAAGCGACCGTGATGAAATTCGATGGCTTAAACTGGGTTAGTGTCGGCACAACGGGCTTTTCGGCTGGGCAGGCACATGACATCTCGCTGGCATTGGATAGTAGCGGCACGCCTTATGTCGCATATCAGGATGCAGTCAATACAAATAAAGCCACCGTGATGAAATTCGATGGTTTAAACTGGGTCACGGTCGGTTCAGCGGGCTTTTCGGCTGACGAGGCTTCTCTACTCTCGCTGGCATTGGATAGCGGTAACATGCCTTATGTGGCTTTTGAAGAGGGAGGCTTTCCTAGTAGTACAGCGATTGTGATGAAATACGATGGCTTAAGCTGGACCAAGGTCGGCACAATGTTTTCGACCGGATTGGCATTTTTCCCCTCTCTGGCATTGGATAGTAGCGGCACGCCTTACGTCGCATATATGGATTTTATCAATTCAAGTAAAGCCACCGTGACAAAATTCGACGGCTTAAGTTGGGTCAATGTCGGCACAGCGGATTTTTCGGATGGAGAGGCATGGTTCACCTCACTGGCGTTGGACGGCGGCGACACGCCTTACATCGCATATATGGATACCGCCAATTCAAATAGAGCGACCGTGATGAAGTTCGATGGCACAAACTGGGTCACGGTTGGCACAGCGGGTTTTTCGGCTGGGCTGGCAGGGTACACCTCGCTGGCATTGGATAGTAGCGGCACACCTTATGTCGCATATACGGATAACGCCAATTCAGGTAAAGCGACTGTGATGAAATTTGATGACACCCCGCCAAGCAAAACAAACTCTGTCCCTGCAAATGGCGCAAACCTCACCACTGGTCCCAGCGAACTGACGGTTAGTTTTGATGAAGACGTCAAAAATGACGGCAGCGCCGGGGCGGCAAACACGATTTCTAACTATCTCTTGGTAGAAGCAGGCGCAAACGGCAGTTTTGATACGGCTACTTGCGCCGCTGGCGTAGCCACGGATGACGACCAAATTACCATCACCAACGCCACCTATACCAGCACGGGCTTTAAAGCCACGCTTACTTTGGCATCTACTTTGCCTGCTGGAAAATACCGCTTATATGTCTGCGGCACCACTTCAATTGAAGATTTGGCAGGGAATGAGCTAAACGGCGGAACGAGCGATACCCAAATCAACTTCACCGTAGCCCCTGCGCCCTCGTCCTTGCCCGACACTGGCTTCCGGCATGGACGCATCACCTCGCTCGCCGAACAGCCTCCCGCCAAAGCCTATACCGCTACTGCATTGACGCTCGAAATCCCCAAACTTGGCGTGTCCACAACCATCGTCGGTGTGCCGCAAAGCGCCGATGGCTGGGATGTAAGCTGGCTCGGCAACAGCGCGGGCTATTTGGCGGGTTCCGCCTTCCCCACTTGGGCAGGCAATACCGTCATCACCGGTCATGTTTGGGACGCGTATAATAACCCCGGCATCTTCTCTGACCTAAAAACACTAAAATACGGCGACCAAGTTCAAATCCACGCGTGGGGGCTCACCTACACCTACGAAGTGCGCGAGTCTAAACTCGTCACCAAGAAAAATCTCAACGC
>JANTFU010000099.1 GCA_024763295.1 Anaerolineales bacterium | reverse complement strand
GAAAAAAGTTTGCTCAGTTGGCAAATGAAACGGCGTTCGCGTGGTTCCAGCGTCTTTGATAAACTCGACTTTTAACAAAACATAGAAAGAAACAATGCCCTCTCAACTCATCACTGAAAACGATGGTGTTAGCATCTATGAATTGCTGACATCGAACGATGCCGAACGTTTGGAAGCAATGCTTGCTCTCTATGCGCGCTTTCTCCCCGACTACAAACATTATGTGCCGCGTATGCGGCGCCGAGCTGCCTTTCCCTCTGATCATCGGGTCGGGCATCTAGCGCATTATTGGCTCTTTGAATATCAAGGAAAGCCGATCGGTTTGACGACCTTTCGTTACGTTGTGAAACGCGAATGTGGTTTAGGGGTTTCTTTTGCTATCGATATTGAAGCAAGGAAGATCAGAATTGGGGAAAAACGCCTTTCAGCCTTTATCATTGGAGAAATCCTTGCCCAACTTAAAAAGGATGCAGCGCAAACCGACACGGGGTTATATGGGTTGGTGACTGAAGTTGAGCACCGCGGTCTTATGGAGCATTATAAAAAAATGGGCATGCTTGAATTGCCCATGCAATATTATGAGCCGATTTATCCGGTTGAAGATAAAAACGATGATTTAGAGAGTACAATAAATAAGATTAAATTTATACCGGTCATTCTTGCAATCACTCCAAATCAAAAACTTGTACTTAATGCGGCTTTGCTGAGAAACTTCGCCAAGGCTTTTTTAGTCGACCATTACAACCTGCCTGAAGACCACATTAAAGTTCAGGAAATTCTCAGATCGATTAAGGAAAATTTCTAAAAGAGGTCCCCATGACTACGTCTGAAGTCCAAGAAGGGAAAAAACGCTTTGTTAGCTTGCGTATTAAGGTTTGGCTGGCGTTTATTCTGATTTTCACGCCCGTTTTTATTGCCAGTTATATCTGGTTTTATCTTTATACCAGTGCCAAAGTTTTGGATAATATCTCCGGCAACTTGCTGGATACGGTTAACGGCACAATTGCAGGAATCAATGTGGATCATTTTGTTACCCTGATCGAAAACGAACGTGCAAATAACCCGCTCTGCCCTCCCGAAGCTGGGAGCGCGGAGAATGGTTATTACCCCTACGAAAACGAACTCTACATGGAGCACGTTACTTGGCTAACTACAATTGGGGATCTCAATCCGAATGCCCGCCTATACACCTATATCAAAGGCGATGCCCCCGGCGAAGTGATTGGCATTGGCAGTTCCGGTGCGCTTTGGGATGAGCCGGCAGGCTTCCCCTTTTGTTATCGCTACATCTCTGACGGGACAAAAATCTACGAGGGCTTATCCCACCGTGTGGACGTTTGGGAGCCTTACGAAGACCCCTTCGGCGAGTGGATTACGACCTATCAGCCGATTGTGGACGAGAATGGCAAGATTGTCGGTGCGGTTGGCGTGGATATTCTCGCCAGTTACGTTGCTGAAGTGCAGCAGCAAATTATTCGTAGCGGTATCTTTGCCTTTATTGTCTCTTACTTGCTGGTCTTTGGCTTGGTCTATCTGATGTCTGGCGTTGTTACCCAACCGCTTGTGGTGCTGGCGGAAGTTGCCGGTGAGATTGCCGATGGTCAATATGAGCAAGACCTCGACGGTATGCGTAGCGGTGAACGCTGGCTCGACGAGTTGGATATTCTCACCAACACCTTCAAAGTCATGATTCAAAAAGTTGCCGAACGTGAAAAAACGCTCCGTAAACGTGTGAAGCAATTGGAAATTATCGTCGACAACACCAAACGCGAAACTGAAGTCAAACAGATTGTTGAGAGCGACTTCTTCCAAGACTTGCAAGCGAAAGTCAAGGATATGCGGAAACGCTTCCACGAAGGGGATGAAAACCAAGAATAAAGTCAAAGAGCCTGCATTGACGCAGGCTCTTTTTTGGTTGGGTAAAAGAATTTGGGAACGGTTTTTAAAAGTAAAGAACAAAGATGAAATACAATGCAAAATTTCAGTCCCTGAGCGGAGTACTGAACGCTAGAGAAGTGCGTAGTCGAAGGGTGATATTCAGGGAACGCCGTCCTTCGACTTCAGGCTCAACGACTGTCGTCTGCCGTTCAGGAACAGGGACAACCTTGTATGTTATTTAATTTTCATCCCTTAGCGCTGCTTTTCTTGTTTAATCGTGTAGACTTTTTTGAAACCGGAGCGCTTTTCTTCCAGCCAGCCTTTTTTAAGCAAGTTTTTTAGCGTGGCTTTCATTTCGTCTTTGTCTATCTGCTTATTTTCCGGCAATTCAGTGACCGCCGTATAGATGGCTGTTTCGCTCAACTCTGCATTGCGTAGAAAAATGCGCGTGAGCGTCCGCTCAGAGGGAGAAAGATCCCCTAGTAAGTCAAAAGTACTTAATCCGCCTGAAGAAAATCTTGGTGACATGATTTGAGTGTATATGATTCCATTTTGAATGTCAAACGAAAGAGCGCGCCGAGCGAGTATAATAATTTTACTTAACTCACTTTACGCACATGCCTCCGCGAAGAGCACGCTTTTGTGACGAAGCGGTCTCATAGTTCCCAAGAGATTGCTTCGGTGGTAAAGCTGCCTCGCAAAGTCAGATAAAATTCTAGTCACATGACATTTTCTTCGTAATAGCGTCCGTTGGTTGAGTAGGCGGTGCTTTTCGCCGTATCGAAACCAACAGACTGCTAAGAATCACTGTATTTCGTGGTTTCGATACGCTTTTCGCTCCGCTCAACCTACTCAACCACCTTCAAAAATAAAAATGTCATGTGGTTAGATAAAATTCAACTTTTGTTCTGTTGTTTTCTTGCGTAAGATCAGTTACTTAACTTAATTCCCTCAGCGAGGCGCTTATGTACGCATTCTCCCGCCCATTCAAAAAAATCTTTCTAACCATCACCCTGCTCGCCGTGTTGCTGGCAAGCTGTAGCCTGCCGGATATTCCCGTTGACCTGCCCTTGCCGCAGGGCGCTGCGCCGGAAAGCCAGCCCGCAAGCCAACCCACGCCCACCGCCGCCCTACCGCAGCAAACCTACGATCCAAGTATTGTCGAAACCGTTCCGCTGGCAGGCAGTACCGTCGGTGTGGACGAAGAGATTACCTTTTACTTCAACCAGCCGATGGCGCGCGAGTCGGTCGAATCTGCTTTTGTTGCCGATCCGGTTGGGGGCGGGGAGTTTCAATGGGTGGATGATGCCACCCTTAAGTTCAAGCCGAGTCAAACTTTACAGGCGGGGGCAAGCCTAAAGATGGGCGTGAACACGGGCGCGCAAACCGCTACGGGCGTTGCCTTCGCATCCGATCAGATTTTCAGCTTTAATGTCGCTGATTTCCTGCATCCAAGCCAATATTTGCCCGCAGACGGCAGCATCGACATCAGCGTGGATGCGGCGGTCGTCGCCAATTTTGACCAGCCGGTCGTCCCGCTGGGTGCAGACCCCGAAACCTTGCCCGCCGGATTCACGCTTGACCCGCAAGTGGCTGGGCGCGGCGAGTGGTTGAATACCAGTACCTATATTTTCTATCCTGAGCCTGCGTTGGCGGGCGGCACTAGCTACAATGTGAGTATCAACCCGAATTTAACCAGCGTGGCAGGGACGAGCCTGCAACCCGCCGACGGGATGCCGCTGGCGTGGACGTTCACAACCGCCAAACCGCGTCTGATTGATATTTCGCCCTCCACCGAAACACCCCTGCCGCTTGATCTGTCAATGACTCTGACCTTCAACCAGCCGATGGACAAAGCCAGCCTTGAAGCTAATTTTGTACTCACCTCTGAAGCGGGAGACGTGCCGGGTACATTTGAATGGGCAGATGATTTGCGTTCGGTGACCTTTACGGTTTCGGAGCAGCTTGCACGAGACACCTCGTATTGGCTGCGGCTTTCGGGTGAAACCCAATCGCTCGGCGGTACGCCGTTGGGCGAATTTTGGGATGTGGAGATGATCTCCGCGCCTAATTTTGCCGTCACCGGCACCACGCCAGAAGAAGGCGGCACCAAAGCCGAATTGAGTGCGGCTTCGATTGGTTTTTCTGCCGAAGTTGACCCTGCTAATCCGGAAAATTTGGTTCGTATTGAGCCTGCCGTGACGGAATTTGGCATTTCTATTTACGAGAACCGGATTAACCTACACGGATATTTTGAACCGAATACAAATTACACCGTTACTGTGTCGGCAGATTTGAAAGATGCTTGGGGGCAAACCCTCGGCGAAGACTATATCTACAAATTCCGCACGGCGACCGCCACCCCGCATTTGGCGTTGCCTTATCTTGGTTCGAATATCTACTTTACACCTGCGGAAAATGCCAGTTTCTACGTCCAAGCCACAAATCTCGATTATGCTCAAGTGATTTTTGGGGACGTCCCGCTGGCAGACTTCTTCCGCCTTTTCGGACCAAACGGCTATACGGAACGCGAAACTTACCAGCCAACATTGCCCAATTCCTGGCGGCAGCCGCTCAATACCGCCAAAAACAAAAGTCAAACCATTGAAATTCCGCTCACCGAACCGGAAACCAGTTTGGCAACGGGCATCTACTATCTCTATCTTGAAAGCGCCCAAACCGACCGCAATAACGAACCCGTTTATGTGGTTGCCAGTAACGCCAACTTGGTTTTCAAATATAGTGCTACCGATGCGCTGGTTTGGGCAACCGATGTGCGTGATGGCATGCCCTTCGTCGATGAGACCGTCTTCATCTACGACGAAAGCGGCTTAGTCATCGCCAGCGGACAAACCGATAATAACGGCATGTGGCGCGGCGAAATCCCCGTACAGGAAGACATCTACCAAACCTACTACGCCATGATTGGACAACCAGGAGCGGAAAACTTCGGTTTTAGCACTTCGCAATGGGGCGATAACCTCTCCCCTTGGGGCTTTGGACTATCTGTTGATCGCCGCCCGCCGCATACCGAAGTCTACTTCTATACCGACCGCCCGATCTACCGCCCCGGGCAAACGGTTTACTATCGTGCCATCATCCGTGATGCTTACGATGGACGCTATCAGCCGACTACGCTCACATCTCTGCCGATGACGCTCAGCGATAGTTGGGGCGAAAATCTGCAAAGTTTTAATCCGAATGTCTCGCCCTACGGCACGGTACAAGGCTCCTTCACCTTGCCCGCCGATGCGCGTCCCGGCATGTACAACTTCTACAGCGATGAAGTCCACGAATTGAGCGGCTACTTCAACGTCGCAGAATACCGCAAGCCGGAGATTGACTTAACGCTCGACCTCGGCACGGATAGCGTCAAAAGCGGCGATCCGCTCAATGTGGATATTTCCGCGCGTTACTTTTTCGACGCTCCTGCAAGCGACCTGCCCATTCAGTGGACGCTCTACGATAGTAGCGCTTACTTCTCTTTGCCCGGTTACCAAACCGGTCTTGTTGACCTTGATTGGATGACCGCCGGATATTACGGTTACGACTATTTTGGGAACGAAATTGCCAGCGGCAAAGGTAAAACCAACGCAAATGGCACGCTCAGCTTCAATATCGGCGGGTTTGAAACCAAGCCCGGCACGCGCCAACTGACGCTGGAAATTGTTGCCCAAGATGATAATGGGCAGCAAATCTCCGCGCGTCAAAGCGTCCAATTGCACCCCGATAATTTCTACGTCGGGATTCGCGCCGATCAATGGATTGGACGCGAAGAGACCGAAATGGGCTTCGACATCCTCAGCGTCGATTGGGACGGCGCACCGCTCGCGGATTTGAATCTGCGTGCCGACTTCAAAAAAGTGACCTGGCAACGGCGGGACGCCGTTTACGCTTTCGACGCCCCGACCTTTGTGCCCGTCTATACGCCGGTTGCCAACACCGATTTTGCTACCGGACCCGATGGTGGCGCACGCCTCTCCTTCACGCCGCCCACGCCCGGTACCTACATGCTCGAAGTCAGCGGCGGGAACGCCGTTACACAAGTTCTGCTTTGGGTCAGCGGCGCGGAACGTGCCGTTTATCCCAATTTGCCGAAACAACACATTCACCTAACCGCGGATAAAGATACTTATGTCCCCGGCGACACGGCGCAAATCTTCATTCCGAACCCGATCGAAGAGACCACCTACGCCCTCGTCAGCGTTGAACGCGGCACCATTCATCGCGCCGAAATTCTGGCAATTGAAGCGGGCGGCACGACCTACTCCGTCCCGCTCACTTCCGATGATGCACCGGGCGTCTTCGTCTCGGCTGTTTTGCTTGGCGGACAGGAATATCGCGTCGGTTATACGGAACTCGAAGTCAAACCTGTCGATCAAATCCTGACCGTCAGCCTGATTTCGCAGCCCATGCGCTCGGAGCCGGGCGGCGAAGTGACTTTTGGCATTCAAGTCAGCGATGCAAATGGCGCGCCCGTGCAGGGCGAGTTCTCCCTCGCTGTGGTCGATAAAGCCGTGCTCGCCCTCGCGGATCCAAATTCAGCGCCCATCGACCAAGCCTTTTACGGCAGCGCCAAGATTGGCGTCACGACCACACTCTCTTACGCCGCCGATAGCATCTACGGCATCTTCGATGAAGTTGGCGGGCGCGGCGGCGGTGGCGGCGAAGACAATATCATCGTCCGCGACGAATTCCCCGACACCGCCTACTGGAACGGACAAATCGTCACCGATGAGTTGGGCAAAGCGCAAGTCACCATCACCCTGCCTGATAGCACGACGACATGGCATGTCGATGTGCGCGGCTTAAGCAGCGATACGCGCGTCGGCAGCGCAGAAATTGAAGTGGTCAGCACCAAAGACTTGCTCGTCCGTCCGGTTACGCCGCGCTTTATGGTTGTTGGCGACCATTTGCAAATCAGCGCCATCGTCCACAACAACACCGTACAGGAACTGACCGGCGATGTCAGTTTGCAAGCGATCGGCTTTTTGCTCGACGATCCGAACGACATCACGCAGACCGTGAGCATCCCCGCGAACGGACGCACAACGGTCAGTTGGTGGGGCACTGCGCAGGATGCCGAAACCGCCGAGCTGATTTTCAACTCGACTTTTGGCGACGGAACCTATCAAGATATGACACGCCCGATTTGGGGATCACTGCCGATTCTGCGCTACACTTCGCCGCAATCCTTTGTTACGGCGGGCACGCTAGAGTCAGCGGGCGTGTTGACGGAACAAATTTCCTTGCCGCGCAGCTTTATCCCTAACGGTGGCAAGTTGGAGGTCGAGCTTGCGCCGTCACTGGCAGCCGCCATCCTGAACGGGCTGGAAGCCATCCCCGCACCCTCCGAAAACGCCAGTACCGAGGCAATCCTGTCCCATTTGCTGCCGAATATCGAAATGTACCAAGCCTTGCAATCAGCGGGCATCAGCGATCCCGATTTGCAGGCACGCCTTGAAGAAGTGCTGCAAAGTAGCACGCAACGCCTGCTCGACCGGCAGAGCGAAAATTACGGCTGGGGCTGGTACGCGGGCGGTCTTGACGACGACTATTTGAGCGCCTATGTGCTCTACGGTTTGTGGCGCGCACAACAGGCGGGCGTGTACATCGACGAAACTGTGCTGGCGAATGGACGCGCCTATTTGCAAAGCGCTTCGCTCGACTATATGAATCTCGCTAACCCGCAGAATTGGCAGAAAGATCGTTTGGCGTTTATCCAATTTGTGATGCAGATGAGCGGCGGGGCAGATGCGCCAATGGTTGCCCAACTGGATTTATGGAAGGATGGACTGAGTCCCTGGGCAAAAGCGCTGCTCGCCCTGACATTGGATGCGCGCATCCCCGGTGACGCGCGTGCCCAGAGCTTGATAGCAAACCTTGAAGCGGATGCCCAACGAAGCGCCAGCGG
>JANTFU010000098.1 GCA_024763295.1 Anaerolineales bacterium | reverse complement strand
ATCGATACTGCCTTACGCATCTCTTCGGAACTCTCCATCAAATTAGCGCCCCAACTTGAAATTTTAGGACGTCAAATCCAACTCACCCCGGAGCGTCAACCTCTGTTGGTCTTGCTCTATGGGCTAACAGCGTTATGGTTTTTCGGTGCAAGCGCAGCAGGCATTGCCCGCAGATTGGTGCCAATTGGCTTGGCGATTACAGCCTTGATGGTCGCATCGCTCGCGGTGGAGCCTTTTCTTTACGCCGCCTTACT
Organism: Anaerolineales bacterium; assembly: GCA_024763295.1. GTDB lineage: Bacteria > Chloroflexota > Anaerolineae > Anaerolineales > Villigracilaceae > Desulfolinea. Next base: position 7,562 of record JANTFU010000098.1, on the reverse strand, counting down.
CATTGAGACCGTTGTGCTGCTCTCCATTCCGCTGCTTGCCCCGCCGGACGAAAAGCCCGGACGCGGTGTGTTGCGCTTTTTGATTTACGAAACATTGGCGATGCCCTTCATCCTTTTTGCAGGCTGGCTTTTGGCAGGTGTTGAATCCAGTCCCGGGGATATTGACCTCGTTGTCCAATCGGCAACCTTGTTGGCACTGGGCTTTGCTTTTCTTTTGGCGATCTTCCCGCTCTACACATGGATGCCAATGTTATTGGAAGAGACCTCGCCGTATGCAGTCGGTTTCATTTTATGGTTGCTTTCTACTGCCACGTTACTTTTCGCGATTAGCTTTTTGAATCGTTATGCCTGGCTGCGTGAATTTCCGGAACTTCCGACCGCGCTCCGCATGGCAGGTTTATTGATGATTGCCACAGGTGGAATTTGGGCGACTTTTCAACGTCATCTTGGCAGGATGATGGGCTATGCTGCGGTGATGAATACCGGCTTTGCGTTGCTTTCGCTCAGCCTCTTACACGAATATCAGCTCTCGGCGTTTTTCATGTTGCTGATTCCGCAATCGCTGAGTTTAGCCATCTGGGCTTTGGCGCTCTCTGTCTTGAAATTGCGTGAAAACACGCTCGAATTTGTTACGTTACAAGGCATTGCGCAACGCTATCCGATTGTGTTTGGCGGATTGCTTTTTGCTCACTTTTCTAGCGCCGGGCTGCCGTTGTTAGCGGGGTTTCCGGCAATCCTTGCCATTTGGGAGGGCGTTGCGCGGAACACTCTGGGGGGCGCGCTCTGGCTCGCTGCGGGCATAGCAGGTTTGTTCACTGGCGCGATCCGCACGTTGGCTGTCGGCGTGATGGCAGATGAAGAGAGCGAATGGTCGCTTGGTGGCAGTTATCTACAAAATATCCTGCTTGGCATCGGCATTCTTTTATTGGTGCTGCTAGGAATTTTTCCACAAATTCTACATCCGCTGTTGCGCAATTTGCCTCTGGCTTTTGAGCGCTTGGGCGGATAGCAGTTATAATTTGCCAAGATCACCGCTTGGAGGTTTTCATGGAATTTGAACAAATCGTCAAACGCCTTGATTGGCTGGATGAAGAATATCGTAAACAGAAGACAACGCTCGCCGTGCAGGTTGAGCAAATTGTTGATTTAAGAGAAAGCATTGAATCTCTTGAGAAGAAAAATAAAGGTTTAGAACAGGAATTAGCAAGCTACGCGGCATTAAAAGCGCGCGTTGATCAATTTGATGGATTTCTAGCGCAAGTACGCGAGGAAATGGGCGAAAACTTGGGACGCGTCGAAAAAAGTGCGCGTGATCGTGAAAGGGAACTGATCGAACGCTTTGAAGTTCAGTTGCCACCGTTAAAAGAAGCAATTACCGACATCCGCAGTAAGATCGACGTTTCAGACATTCGCCGCGACCTGAAGACGCGCGCAAACGAAGAAGTGCGCCTACGAGCTGAATTTACCGAGTTAAAGGCAAAATTCGACGATGTCGTCAAAAGCAATAAAGACCTGCTCTATGCCCAAAATCTTTACGAAGAAAATCGCCGCCAAGATCAAAAACGCTTCGCGGATACTCAAGGTGAGATCGTTGCCCTGCGTAAACGCCTGGACGAAGAGCGCGATAAACAGCAACTCAACGCCGATACCCTAAAGAATATCGAAACCCGTGTTGCCGACGTGCTGGCGGGCGAACATAAACGCAAACAGGACCAGCAAGAATTTATCGACAAACAATCGATTCAATACGCCGACCGCGAACGCATTTGGAACGACTGGCTCGAACGTGCCGATAATTTTGAAGCCCAAACCGAATTGCTGGACGCAGAATTACAGAAAATTAACGAAGCCATCCGCGCTACGAAGAAAGCGGAAGAATCCTATAACGAAATTAGCCTGAAAATCGAACGCCGCGTGCACGAGATCACGGAAATGCAGCGTCTGGCTGAAGATCGTCTGCGTCAGGAATGGGTCACGTTTAAAGCCGACGACCAAAAACGCTGGACGGGTTACGGTCTCTCGCAAGATGAGACGATGAAGACCATGCAAAAAGCGCTCGACAAACTTGAAGAGCGCATGACTGCCCTCGATGACAGCGCTCAAACGCTGCAAGATAAACTCGAACAAACCACCGATGTGACCGAAGCTCAAATGCAACAATTGATGAACTGGGCACATGAATGGCTAACTGCGTACGAGCGCGTCATGGGGCATAGTAAGAGTGTGTAAAACGATGAACACGCGTTTCAAAAACAATCGTAAAACTCTGTGCAGCGTGTTGCGTGTTGCGTCTCTTCCTGAAACGGAACACGAAACACGTTTCACGCAACACGCAACACGAGGCAACCATGCGCGTAATTGGCACCGCAGGACATGTAGATCACGGTAAATCCACACTCATCGCCGCGCTGACGGGCACACATCCCGACCGCCTGAAAGAAGAACAAGAGCGCGAGATGACCATCGAACTCGGCTTCGGCTGGCTAACGTTGCCCGATGGCGAAGAAATTGGCATTGTCGATGTGCCCGGTCACCGCGACTTTATCGGTAATATGCTGGCGGGCGTGGGCGGCATCGACGCTGTGGTGCTGGTCATCGCGGCTGATGAGGGCGTGATGCCCCAAACCAAAGAGCATCTCGCCATTCTTGACCTGCTCCAAATTCCCACCGGCATGGTTGCTCTGACCAAAACCGATCTCGTCCCTGACCCCGAATGGCTCGATCTTGTCGAGAGCGATATTCGTGAAAGTCTCGCCGGCACGGTGCTTGAAGATGCGCCTTTCGTGCGCGTTTCCGCCCGCAAAGGTGAAGGTCTCGACGAGTTCCTAGCCACGCTCACCAACCTACTCAAAAATAAACCCGAGCGGCTCGATCTCGGTCGTCCGCGCCTGCCGATTGACCGCGTTTTCACCATCGCGGGCTTCGGCACGGTCGTCACCGGCACGCTTGCCGATGGCAGCCTGAGCATTGGCGATGAAATCGTTGTTCTGCCTTCGGGCAAAAAGGGGCGCGTGCGCGGGCTGCAAACCCACAAGAAAAAAGAAGAATTTTCCGTGCCCGGCAGCCGCACCGCCGTCAATATTTCGGGCATTTCGCTTGAAGATATTCGACGCGGTGAAGTTGTTGTTAAGCCCAATCAATATGAATCGACGCGCCGCTTGGATGCCCATTTCCGCTTATTGGATGACATCTCCCAGCCGCTGAAACATAACACCGAAGTGAAACTCTTTGTCGGCGCGTCCGAGACGATCGCGACCCTGCGCTTGCTCGGCACCGAAATCCTGATGCCCGGTGACGAGGCTTGGATCCAGTTAGAACTCCGCGACGAAATTGTGACCGTCCGAGGCGACCGCTACATCTTGCGCCGTCCTTCCCCGGCGGAAACACTCGGCGGTGGCGTCGTTATCGACCATGCCCCGGCGCGCCGCCATAAACGTTTTGACAAAAAAGTGATCGACAAACTGACAGCGCTCATGGCTGGCTCGCCTGCTGATTTACTTTATCAGGCATCTCTCACCAACGGCGCGGATTTGCTCAAAAATCTCATCCGCGATGCGCGTATCGAAGAAGCGGATGCCCAAACTGCCATTGACGAACTTTTTGCAGAAAAGAAACTCTTTGCGTTAGCGACGCCGCCAAACGCCGCCGGGGACGGCGGCTGGAGCAAGGACAGTTTTGTGATCGCCACTGCACATTGGGACACGCTCAAAGAACGCGCGCTCAATATGGTGCGCGCCTACCACGAGAACTACCCGCTGCGGCGCGGCATTCCGCGCGAAGAGCTGAAGAGCAGGCTCAAAATTGAGACCAAACTCTTCAATGCCATGATCGGCATTTTGGTTGCCGACAACCAACTCGATGATGCCTATCGAAGTGTCCAACTGCCAACACACCGCATCCAGTTTGGGAGCGCCGAGCAAGCCAAAATTTCAGGGCTGATGCGCAAATTTGACGCCAATCCCTTCGCGCCACCGACGGTCAAACAATCGATCGAAGAAGTCGGCGAAGAAATCTTCAACGCCCTGCTGACGCTCGAAGAACTCATCCAACTCTCGGCGGATGTCGTCTTCCGCAAATCAGATTACGACAAAGCGCTGGAGATGCTGAAAAAATATATCGCGCAGCACGAAAAGATCACCGTCGCCAACGCGCGTGACCTATACGGCACCAGCCGCCGCTATGTGCTCGCGTTTTTCGAATATCTCGATTCACAGCGTATTACCAAACGCGAGGGTGATTATCGAATACTAAATTAGGAATTTGCGAGGCAGTTTTACCGCCGAAGCAATCTCATCGAACATGAGACCGCTTCGTTGCAAAAGCACGCTCCTCGCGGAATCATTTTTTATCCTTCTGCCTTCATCATTCATCATTCCGAATATGTGTGGACGATTTACCCTAACAACTAACCCCGCTGAAGCCCAAGGCGCGTTTTCAGGCTTTGGCTTTCCATCGATCTTTGCCCCGCGTTTTAACATCGCACCGAGCCAACCGCTTTTGGCAATCCCCAACGACGGCACGCGGCAGGCAACCTTTTTCTTGTGGGGATTTTTACCCACTTGGGCAAAAGAAAGCTCTTTTGGTCGCAAATTGATTAACGCGCGCGCCGAAACGCTCGCCGAAAAACCCTCCTTCAAGGGCGCATTCAAATATCGCCGCTGTCTCATTCTGGCGGACGGTTTCTACGAGTGGAAAGCCAGCGGCGGGCAGAAAGCGCCCCACTACATCTTTATGAAATCGCGCCAGCCCTTCGCCTTTGCCGGACTGTGGTCAGATTGGGAAAGCGCCGATGGTTCGCGCCTAAAAACCGCCGCCATCATCACCACCGAACCGAACGAACTGATGCGTCCGATCCACAAGCGGATGCCCGCGATTTTGCCGCCATCCGCTTATCAGGATTGGCTCGATCCGCGCCCGCGAAATGACCTGACTCCGTTATTGAAGCCCTATCCCGCCGAGGAAATGGATGCGTACCCCGTCTCAACGCTCGTCAATAATCCCGCCAACGAAAAGGCGGAGTGTGTGGTGCCCAGCGCGTCGCAGATGCTTTTCTAAAACAAATCCCAATCCTGACAGGTCTCTAAAGCCAGTCAGGATTCATTAGGTCTAAGAATTTATGATCCCAGGTTTGGATGGCTTAAGAGCCATCGCTTTTTTGTTGGTCTTTTTGATTCACACCGATTACCTGAATTTTGGATGGGTCGGTGTGCAGCTTTTTTTTGTTCTGTCGGGCTTTTTAATTACGGGGATTTTGCTCGATATGAAAGAATATCTGCCCAAGAAAGAATACTATACAAAATTTTATGGACGCAGATTCTTGCGTATTTTCCCGCTGTATTATTTTTATCTCGCTTCGATGACGGGCATTACGAGTTGGCTTAAATCTCTCGCTTATCGTCCCGCGAAAATGCAAGTCTTTCTCGATCAAGCGCCCTACGCTGCAGTGTATGTCTACAACTTTTTCTATGCCAGTAAGCACTTTGAACACACCGCCCTGCTAGAACATTTTTGGTCGCTCTCCGTAGAAGAACAATTTTATGTCTTTTGGCCCCTGCTAATTATGCTGACACCCAAAAAGCATATTAAAAGATTATTTATTGGCGCAATTATCGGAGGACTGGTGTTTCGGATTGCATACACTGTACTTTATAAGCTTTCTCCCTTGCCATTCTTCCACGAGAATATGGCAATTGCGCTCTATGCCTTACCTTTTACCCATTTAGACGCTTTCGGTTTCGGCGCTTTTCTAACACGCTTTGAGTTTAAGAAGCCCAAGTTGCAACTAGCAGTCTTAAGCGTACTCGTCCCATTGGTGGGATTTGGCACTCGGTATTTAACCACCGGTTCATGGACAGACCATCTCACAGGGTTGGGTTATCCCTTTGCCATGCCGAAAGGCGGACAATATATTTGGGGGTACTCTGTGCTGAATTACTTTTTCGCGGTGTTAATTTATACGGTCATCCGCGAGAAACTTTTTGTGCGCTTTCTGGAAATGAAATGGTTGCGTTATTTGGGAAAAATTTCGTATGGTTTATACGTCTATCATTTTGCGGTCATCTGGTTTACAGGCAGATTGGTTTTCGACAATTTTGGCAAACATCTAAGCTATCCGCAGGGCGTTTTTATTCAAACGGTCATCGCTTTTCCGCTCACAATCTTAATTGCCACAGCCAGTTATTATTGGTTAGAGAAACCGCTACTGTCCTTAAAAAGACGTTTCTTTCCGGTGCGCTCGCGCAAGCCTGAAACTTTTTTTGAAGAAAAAGCGGCAGGTTAGCATATTAAAACTCTCTCATCCTTTTATTGACGCTCATATTTGCTCGTGATATGATGCCAAATAATGAGTCATACAGATGAAGATTTTTTAGAACCAATTTCCGATGAAAAGCAGGGGGATGCTGCCAAACCGGAGCCAAAGACCCGCCCCGAACGCACAAATTTCTTCCGCCGCACGCTGGAGCTTTTGCTTCGGCTAGGCTTGGGTGAAACAACGTTGCGTCTGGCAAGTAATGCCCTGCTATTGGTTGTTGTCGTCGGCGTGTTGAGCCTCTTGCAAGGCTTTTATAGTGAGAGCGACCAAGCCTTTAGCGGGCAAAATGTTCTTGCTGCGGAATCAACCCCAACCCCTGAGGTTGTTCTCGGCAAAACTGCGGAAACGGAAAGCGGTGCGGCGAGCGGAATTCCGCGTATGGCGCAACCATACACCACCATCCCATCTCGTCCACGTTTGGAAATCACAACTTACGAAGTGCAAGAAGGCGATACGGTTTTTGGTATCGCTGAACGATATAATTTAACACCCCAAACAATTCTATGGGGCAATTATTACACCTTACTAGATGACCCACATCGCCTGAAAGCCGGAGAAACCTTAAATATTTTGCCTGTGAACGGAACGTACTACGAGTGGCAAGATGGCGACGGCTTGAACGGTGTGGCTGACTTTTTTGGTGTTGACCCCGATGTGATCGTAAATTTTGAAGCAAATAATCTCGATAAAGATACCATCGGTGATTATGGCAACCCTAACATTGAACCCGGCACTTGGTTGATAATTCCCGGTGGCGAACGTCCATTTATCTCGTGGAGCGCGCCAGTCGGTATAACACGCGAGAACCCTGCCAGCGCCTATATTTTGGGCGATGGCGCTTGTGAGCCGATTAGCGGTGGCGCAGTGGGTTACGGCGCTTTTGTTTGGCCCGCTGACAATCATTATCTTTCGGGTTATGATTGGTCGCCGGAAACCAATCATCGCGGCATCGACATTGCAGGGAATGAGGGCATGGCGATTTATGCTGCCGATGCGGGTGTGGTCGTTTACTCTGGCTGGAATAATTATGGCTATGGTAATGTGGTCATTATCGACCATGGAACGGGCTTTCAGACGCTGTATGCGCACATGAGCGCAATCTATGCGGGCTGCGGTCAGAGCGTTGGACAGGGTGAAACGATTGGGCTTTTCGGTAGTACGGGCAATTCTTCCGGACCGCATTTGCACTTTGAGATTATGACGTCACGTTACGGCAAGGTTAATCCTTGGGATTTCCTTCCCCCACCCT
>JANTFU010000097.1 GCA_024763295.1 Anaerolineales bacterium | reverse complement strand
TGATGGGATTTTCGGATGAACCCTTTCGCTCGTTGTGTCGTGAGCTTGGTTCTGCCATTAGCTATACCGAGTTCGCGCGTGCGGAAGGTTTGATTCACAATATGCGCAGAGTCTCGGAGAAATTAAGATACCGCCAAAGCGAGAGACCGGTCGCCTTCCAAATCTACAGTCACAACGTCGATGCGATGGTTGAAGCCGCGCTCAAAATTCAGGAACTCGAACCCGATTTTATCGACATCAACATGGGCTGCCCCACCAAAGCGATTGCGAACAGCGGCGCGGGCGTGGGCATGATGCGCACCCCGCTCAAAGTAGCGCGCCTTTTCAAGCGGCTTTCAAAGGTTTTGGATGTACCCGTCACCGCCAAAATTCGCATGGGCTGGGATGACTGCCAGAACTACAAACTCATTTCTCGGATCGTGGAGGAGAACGGCGGCTCGCTGATAGCCATCCACGGGCGCACGCGTGAAGGTGGGCGTGATCGTCCCGTCAACTGGGATGTAATCGGCGAAGTTAAGCAGGCGGTGAAAATTCCAGTCATTGGGAATGGGGATGTGCAAACCGTCTCGGATATCGGTAAAATGCGCGAGTACACCGGCTGTGACGGGGTCATGATTGGCAGAGCAGCGATGGGGAACCCGTGGATTTTTTCGGGCAAAGACCGCGCCGAGGTCACGCTCGATGCGGTGCGTGAGATGATGGTCGAACATCTCACACGGAATCAGGCTTTTTATGGCGAAAAGCTCGGACTGAATCTCTTCCGCAAGCACGTTGTCCACTATATTTCAGCCTATCGCACCACACGCCGCTTTCGCCGAGAGTTGTTGACGAGAGAGAACGCGCAGGAATTTTTAGCCTTGCTGGATGAACTGGAGAAATTCCCATCGCATTTCGATGATTAATAGCGAAGAAAATCATGCGAAAATCATCGACAGGGAGGGAAATTTGCCCTACACTTAATCTAACCACTGTTTTCGGATAAGCCAAAGGAGAGCTGATGACTTCGCCCATAAATGATCTCAAAAACCTACCAACAGTTGACGGTAAATTTATTACCATCGAGCGTTTTTTGCTGGATACCCAACCCCAGTATGCGCGTGGAGACCTGACCGCGATTTTATATGATATGGCGCTCGCGGGCAAAATTATCAGCTCGCAAACCCGGCGCGCCGGATTGTTAGATGTGCTTGGTTTGGCGGGCAAAATCAATGTGCAAGGTGAATCGCAGCAAAAACTCGATTTAATTGCCGATGACATCATTGTGCGCCTGATGGATCATACCGGTCGTTTGGCGGCGATGGTCACGGAAGAACGCAAGGAATTTGTGCGTATCCCCGAAAAATATCGCAAAGGTTCTTACATCCTCGTCTACGATCCCCTCGATGGCTCATCAAATATCGACACGAACGTCAGCATCGGCACGATCTTTGGCATCTATCGCGTGCTTGACGACGATACGCCCGGCATCCTTGAAGACTGTCTCCAACCCGGTCGCAGTCTCGTCGCGGCGGGCTATATTCTCTACGGCACCAGCACAATTTTGGTCTACAGCGCGGGGCAAGGCGTACACAGCTTTACGCTTGAACCTTCGCTAGGCGAATTTTTGCTCTCACAAGAAAATATGCGTTTCTCGGATGAACCTGATTTTTACAGCTTTAACCACGCTGCCGGAAAAACCTGGGATAAAGGGATGCGTCAATACGCCAAATGGCTGCGGGACGAACATGACCCGCGGCTTTCATACCGTTATATCGGTTCGATGGTCGCAGATTTTCACCGGAACCTGACTCACGGCGGCGTTTTCTGCTACCCCGGTTCACCCGAAAAGCCGAATGGCAAAATTCGTCTGCTCTACGAAGCCGCCCCGCTCGCCTTTCTCGCCGAACATGCCGGGGGCTACGGCTCAAACGGCGAAAAGAATCTGCTAGAGATCGTCCCAAGCGATATTCATCAGCGCACGCCGGTCTTTATCGGCAATCGCTATTTGGTCGAAAAGGCGGAAGAGTTTTTGGCAAAATATAAGGAATAGATAGCGGATGAATTTATGGCGTTGATTCTGAGCGTATTGCGTAGTGCGTATTTCGTAATGCTTCCCCGCCTAAAGGACATTACGCAATACGGTGACACAAAACCTGAAGCCTTGTAATCGAAAATCTTGCAAGGCTTTTTTGATGCAATACCCTCGGCTGCTCCTGTATAATAACGGCGTTCAAGGAGAATTTAATGGTCAAAAAATCACGTGGATTTATCCAGCTTGAATGGGAATGCCCGCAGTGCGGCAGCCGCAACCCCGGTCCTGTGGGGAGCTGCGAAAATTGTGGCGCGCCCCAACCTGATGATGTGGAATTTGTCGCGCCGAGTGAGCGAAAGTTTGTAGAAGACGAAAAATCTTTGGAACATGCCAAAGCCGGCGCGGATATTGTCTGCGCCTTTTGCGGTACGCGTAACCCCGCAACAAACGAAGTCTGCTCGCAATGCGGCGCGGATTTGGACGAGGGAAAACGCCGCAAAGCCGGCGAAGAAGTCCGTCAGCGCGAGGCAGCCACCATCGTCCACTGCCCTAATTGCGAGGCGGAGAATAAGTCAACGGATACGCACTGTCAGCAGTGTGGCGCACCTTTGGCGGGAACAAGCCTAAAATCCGCGCCTGTGCCGCAGGCTGTCAAAAGTCGCCCCAAAACGTCGCCGAAGGCAAAAAAATCGAAGACGCCCTTCATCATTGGGGCAATCCTGCTACTCCTGCTATGTTGCGTGGCGGGATTGGTCTTCTTCGTTTTATCACCTAGCGAAACGCTCACCGGCACGGTCAGTGATGTGCGTTGGGAAACGAGCGTAGATGTGCAAGCCGAACGCGAAGTGCATTACAGCAACGAGCGCGGCAACCCGCCTGCGGACGCTTATAACGTGGATTGCCACACCGACAGTGAAGAAGTTTGTACCGAGAAGACCGTCGATCAGGGCAATGGCTACGCTGAAGTGGTGCAAGATTGCCACACCGAGACCGAGCAATTTTGTTCGTATGATGTAACGGAATGGCAAGTGGTCGAGACCTTGACGCGCAGCGGAGATGATTACAGCCCCTTTTATGCCGAAGCATCGTTGAGCGCGGACGAGCGTCTGGGCAACAACGACCTTAACCTTTTTGTAACCTTTAGCACCGAAAAAGGGCTACTGGATTACACGCCGAGCGACCTAAGCGAGTATCAGCAATATCGCGTGGGCAGCGACTGGACGCTGAAACTGAACAGGCTGGGCGGAATTGTGTCGGTTGCGCCATAAAAGTAGAACGCAAAATAGTTTTTGTCGTGAAACGTGAAACGTGTTGCGTTGAAGAAAGGCTCACGTTTCACGTTTTACGTTTCGGGAGATCAAGATGGATATTCCTTTCTTCTTAAAAGGCATCATCATCGGATTTTCGATTGCGGCACCGGTCGGACCGATTGGTGTACTCTGCATTCGCCGCACGCTCGCGGATGGACGCTTGGCAGGTTTAATCTCGGGCTTGGGGGCGGCGACCGCCGATTTGCTCTATGGCTGTGTGGCAGCTTTCGGCTTGACCTTCATCTCGCAGTTTTTGATTGACCAAGAGTTCTGGCTGCGTTTGGTCGGCGGGCTTTTTTTGCTATATTTGGGCATCAAAACCTTTTGGGCAAAAAGCAGCAGCACAGCACTGGAACAGAAAAAGGGTGGCTTGCTGAATGCTTACTTCACAACCTTCTTTTTGACCCTGACCAATCCGCTGACGATTCTCTCCTTTGCAGCGATCTTTGCGGGCTTGGGCGTCGTCAACACGGACGGCGTTTATCTTTCCGCGCTGATTCTTGTGGCGGGCGTTTTCAGCGGCTCAACGCTTTGGTGGTTTTTGCTGAGTGGCGGAGCGAGTTTCTTTGAGCGAAAAATCGACAAGCAAGGCTTGGTCTGGATTAATCGCGTTTCGGGCGTGGTGATTACAATCTTTGGGGTGGTGGCATTGGGCGGAATGTTGTGAAAAGTTCGCGTCGGAGGAGACGCGGTAAGTGCTCGGGCAAAAGTTTTCTGGTATTTTATGATAAAAAAACAGCCCCCCTTTATCCCCCAAATGCCAAAAGCATGGAATTTAGGGGGAAGTAGCCGCCCCTCCCCTAAATTCGACAGCACTATCGTCGCATTTGGGGGAGGTTGGGAGGGGGCTGGTTTTACCAAGTTACTTATTGCTCAGGTACTTATAAAGGGGCTATTGATAAAAAAACCGCCGAAATTTCGGCGGTTTTTCGTTTTCTATTCTTCACCAGCGATGAAGGCTTCAGTCATCTCTTTGCAGACACTGTCGCGGAACTGCTTTGGCGGTGTCTTAAAGAAGTACGAGGACGGAGCAATAATGGGTCCTGCCAAGCCGCGGTCAAGGGCGATCTTCGCGGTACGCACTGCATCGATCATCACACCGGCTGAGTTCGGGCTATCCCAAACTTCGAGTTTGGCTTCCAAATTCAAGGGCACTTCCCCAAAAGTGGTGCCTTCCATGCGGACGTAACACCATTTGCGGTCACTGAGCCACGGCACATGATCACTGGGACCGACGTGGACGTTCGATGCGCCCATATCGTAAGGCAGCATGGACGTGACTGCGCCAGTCTTCGAGATTTTTTTCGATTCAAGGCGCTCGCGTTCGAGCATATTCAGGAAATCGGTGTTACCGCCAAAGTTGAGTTGGTAGGTGTGGTCAAGGCGCACGCCGCGATCAACAAAGAGGGTCGTCAGCACACGATGCAAAATGGTTGCCCCAACCTGCGATTTGATGTCGTCGCCGAGAATCGGCAAGCCTCTTTCACGGAAGCGGTTTGCCCAGTATTCAGACGATGCAATGAAAACAGGAATCCCGTTGACGAAGGCGGTACCGGCTTCAAGTGCTTGCTCAACATACCATTTGGTCGCCATTTCCGAGCCAACCGGCAAGAAGTTAACAACCACATCAGTTTTCGTCTCTTGAAGTAATTTGGATATCTCCGCAGTGGGACCAGGCGCTTTGGTGATGACTTCCTTCAAGTATTTGCCCAAGCCATCGTGAGTCATACCGCGCACAACAGGAACATTCATGTGCGGCACGTCTGTGAACTTCACTGTGTTGTTCGGTTCCGCAAAGATTGCTTCTGAAAGGTCTTTGCCGACCTTGGTAGCATTGATGTCAATCGCCATCGTAAATTCGATATCACTGACGTGATAGCCGCCAAGATTAACGTGCATCAATCCGGGGACAGTTTCATCATCCGGGGTGTTGCGGTAATAATGAACACCCTGCACCAACGAGGACGCGCAATTACCAACACCGATAATTGCTACGCGTACTTTTTTCTTGCCCATTTAAAATCTCCTTAGATTAAATATTTTTGCTTGTTTATATTTCGCATTTGCGAGAAATATTGCTTGTTTATATTAATTTGAGATGCCATTCTCAAAGCGTGTATAATCAAAATACTGGACACGCCCATGATGACCAACGAACGCATAAAACGCCTTGAACGCCTGTTGGAAGTCATCCGGATGGTTAGCGCCGATCTGGATGACTTTACCGTATTGCAATCGATTATTTCGGTTGCGGGGGAACTCACGCAGAGCGAGGTTGCTTCGATCTTGCGTTATAACGAAGAAGATGGTTACCTTCATTTTATCGCTGCGCCTTGGTTTCATCGCGATTCAATCGAAAGTGTCCGCGTTCCGCTCGGCGAGAGTATTGCCGGCTGGGTTTTCAAATACGGCAAGCCCTTGGTCATTCAGGATGTAAAAAGCGATAAGCGCTTTTACGCTGAAGTAGATGACGCTGCCGAATTTCAGACGCGCTCGATTTTGGCTGTACCCTTATTGTTCAATGGCGAACCGGTGGGGGTTTTTGAAGCAATTAACAAGACAAATCGCTCCCATTATAACGGAGAAGATGTCACAATCCTAGAGACATTAGCCTCTCTGACCGCGCTAATCGTGCGAAACCGCTCGCTCAAGGAAGAGATTGTCAAAACAAAGCAAGCGGCCGAACGGCTTGAGCAGATGAAAAAAGATTTCATCGCGATTTCCTCGCACGAGTTACGCACGCCGCTGGGTTTAATCCTTGGACACGCGACCTTCCTGCGTGAAGTCATTCCCGACGAAAATCAGGAACACATGGATGTCATCGTACAAAGCGGAGCCAAACTCAAGTCAATCATTGAGAATATGTCGAATGTCGACAATTACCAAAGTGGTGCCGCCCGCTTACGGATGCGCAAAATCTCAATTGTGAGTCTCATCAAAAATGTGATCGCCAAATATCAGGAAAAAGCGGATGCAAAAAATGTCAAAGTGCGTCTTGATGCAGCCAATCCTAACCTGCTCCTGGAAGGGGACGCCAGCAAAATTGAGATCATTATTGACAATTTGCTTGCCAATGCAATCACCTTTACATCAACCGGCGGACATGTTTTTGTGGTGGCTGAGCAGCTACCCGGATATATCAAGGTCTCCGTCATAGACGATGGGATTGGGATCGCCCATGAAGAGTTAGAACGCATTTTTGACCGTTTCTATCAGGTGCAATCTCATCTTACGCGCCAGCATGGCGGAATGGGCTTGGGACTCTCTGTAGCCAAAGCCATGGTTGAAATGCACGGGGGTGAAATTTGGGCAGAAAGCATTCCCGGAAAAGGCAGTCGCTTTAGTTTTCGTCTCCCCATCGACCCACAACAAGTCAACGCCGCCAAAAGCGTTTTTGGTTCCTAAATGTCCCTAGAACAAATTTATCTCGGTCGCTTAGACCGTGAATATATCCTCCCGATGGAAGGTGCCCCGATTTTAGACCGTCCCGGTGGCAGTCCGCTTTACGCTGCGGGCGCTGCTACGTTATGGACGCCGGAAGATACCAAAATCGGCTTGGTTGCTCGTGTGGGAGAAGATTATCCCTATGCTTGGCTACGAGATTTTCAAGAACGCGGCATTGACATCACAGGCGTCCAGATTGTGCCGGGGGCATTAGACCTGCGCTCCTTCCGGGCTTACGAACCGGACAGAAAACTCTCACGCTCGAATCCGGTGGGGCATTTCGCGCGGCGTGGACTGACCTTCCCAAAAGCCTTGCTCGGCTATCGCCCGCCGGAGAAAAAAGAAAAAGAGAACGCCGAACGACCGGCTGCATCCCCGCGCGTCGTTGAAATCCCAAAATCTTATCTCGAAGCGCAAGCCGCCCACATTGCCCCGCTCGATTTTCTAACGCAGGGGCAAATACTTACCGCCTTACGCGCCGCCGGTCTCTCAACAATCACACTGGATCCCGAACCCGAATATATGCACCCGTACCGCCGTCAGGATTTGCGCCTTTTCCTCGATGGCTTAACCGCCTTCCTGCCCTCCGAAGAAGAAATGCGCTCCCTTTTTTGGGGCGAAACGCACGATCTCTGGGAAATGGCAGAAGCCCTCAGCGAGTTTGGTTGTCAAACGGTTGTCATCAAGCGCGGTAAAGAAGGACAATTACTTTATGACAGCCGCGAAAAAAAGCGCTGGATTATCCCCGCCTATGCCTCGCGCGTTGCCGACCCAACCGGCGCGGGCGATGCTTTTTGCGGCGGATTTCTCGCCGGTTTTCAGCAGAGCGATGGTGACGCCCTGCGTGCCGCCGCCTACGGCAACGTCTCAGCCTCGCTTAGTATGGAAGGCAGCGGTCCTTTTTATCCCCTCGAAGTTTTACCCGGACTGGCACACGCCCGTCTCAACGCCATGCTTAGCATGGTGCGGGAGGTCTAATGCAAGCACTCACTGAAAAAGTTATCCAACTCAGCATCGACATCCAACAAGTCCCTGCGCCGACCTTTGAAGAATCCGCGCGCGCCGAATTTCTGCGCGAGATTTACATCAAGGAAGGCTTGGATGATGTCGAAATCGACGAAGTCGGCAATCTTTATGGGCGCAT
>JANTFU010000096.1 GCA_024763295.1 Anaerolineales bacterium | reverse complement strand
TCGCTTTCATCGGTGCTTTCACCGCGCTTTTTGCAGCAACCATCGCCGTAGCGCAGAACGATGTCAAAGGCGTTTTGGCATACTCGACCATTTCTCAGCTTGGCTACATGATGGCTGCGATTGGCGTCGGCGCTTATGTTGCGGCGGCTTTCCACCTGATTACCCACGCTTTCTTCAAAGCCTTGCTCTTCCTCGGTTCCGGTTCGGTCATTCACGGCATGGAACACGGCGTTTTGCATACGGGTAATCATCACCTTGATCCGCAAGATATGCGTAATATGGGTGGTCTGTATAAGAAGATGCCCATCACTTTCTGGACTTTCTTGATCGGTGGCTTTGCGCTTTCCGGTTTCCCCATTCTGACGGCTGGTTTCTGGTCGAAAGATGAAATTTTCGCCGATTCTTTCGCTCATGGTCATATTACTGTCTTCGTCGTCTTGGCGTTGGCAGCTTTCCTGACGGCTTTCTACACCATGCGTCAGATTACGATGACTTTCCTCGGCGAAGCCCGCACGCCTGAAGCAGAACACGCTTCTGAGACGAAGTGGACAATGACCACACCCTTGGTTGTTTTGGCGTTCTTTGCCGTGACCTATGGTTGGGCTGGTATTCCTGAACACTTCCCGTTGCTCGGCGGACTTTCTTCGAACTGGTTCCACCACTTTGTGGGACATACCGTTCACCTGCCCGAGGCGGCAATGGAGTTTGAGTTTAGCTGGATTCCGCTCTTGACCTCGTTAGTGGTAGCCCTTGGGGGCTTGGCATTCGGCTGGTGGACATATCGCAACTTCAAGTCCACGGACGCGCTCGATCCTGTCCGCAAGTGGCTGGGTCCTGTTTATCACTTCATTGAAAATAAATACTATTTCGACGAAGCCTACGATTTCCTTTTCGTCAAACCCGCTTATTGGGTCGCCTCTGTTTTCACCGAGAAGATGGATCGCGGCGTGATCGACGGTATCTTGCATGGTATTGGCAAGGTTTCCTATATTATCGGTTTCGCTGTTCGTGACAAGTTTGATACGCCTGTTATCAACCGTTTCATTGGTGATGGCTCGGCGAAAGTCGTTCAGAACTTTGGACAGTGGGTTCGCAAATCGCAGACGGGTCGCATCCAGCAATATATGCTTTCGGCTCTGGGCGTTTTGTTCATTATCTTTATTGCGCTGTACTATTTAGTGCTGGCGTAGGCTGAGGAGTGAAACATGGATTTTCTTTCTAATCACTTACTGAGCGTAATTCTCTTCTTCCCCGTTTTTGCGGCATTGGTTATGCTCTTCCTGCCGAAGGACGAGACCAAGCTACTGCGTTGGACGGCATTGATTGCCAGCCTGATTCCTTTTGTGCTGACTTTGGTGCTTTGGTCGCGTTTTGATACGGGCGGAGGTGCTGCTTTCCAATTCCAAGAGAACTACGTCTGGTATGCAGCCATCAACTCTAATTTCCATATTGGTGTTGACGGTATTTCCCTTACAATGGTTTTGCTCACCACGCTGTTGACTCCGCTGGCTATTTTGGCTTCTTTCAGCATTACGGATCGAGTGAAGCCCTACATGATGCTCTTCCTCTTCCTTGAGACGGGCATGCTGGGCGTCTTTTTGGCGATGGATTTGCTGATTTTCTTTGTTTTCTGGGAAATCGGTCTTGTCCCGATGTATTTCCTCATCAACCAATGGGGTTCTGTCAATCGAGATTACGCTTCATTGAAGTTTATGATTTACACCATGGGCGGTTCTCTTGGTCTTTTGCTGGCGATTCAGCTGTTGGGCGTCCTCTTTGGGACGTATGACCTGCAGACGATTATCGCCGGTTGGAACGGATTGACCAGCGGAACGATCATGGGCATGAGCGTGGCGACCGTTAAAACGGTCGCTTTCTGGGCGTTTGTGGTGGCATTTGCTATCAAAGTCCCTGTGTGGCCCTTCCACACCTGGCTGCCGGATGCCCACACCGAAGCGCCTACCGCCGGTTCAATCCTCTTGGCAGGTGTTTTGCTGAAATTGGGTGCGTACGGTTTCCTTCGTTTGGTACTTCCGCTTTATCCTGCAGAATCAGCACACTTTGCCGGTTGGCTGGCATTCCTCGCTGTCATGGCAATTGTCTTTGGTGCGCTTGGCGCTTACGGACAGGATGACTTCAAACGTTTGGTGGCGTATTCTTCGGTCAACCACATGGGCTTTGTGCTGCTCGGTATTGCTGCGGCTGCCAAAGCGATTGGTACTGCGGATGCCCACATCGCCATGAACGGTGCGATTTTGCAAATGTTCAATCACGGTCTCTCCGCTGCGGGCATGTTCTTTCTGGTTGGTGTGATTTACGAGCGCGCTCATACTCGTGACTTACGTCGCTTTGGTGGACTTTTCCCGCTCATTCCTGTTTATGGCGGTATTCTAATCTTTGCCAGCATGGCATCGCTTGGTTTGCCCGGCTTGAACGGCTTTGTTTCCGAATTCCTCGTAGCGCGAGGCGCTTGGGGACAGTTGCCTGGTTACACTGCCGCCGGGATGATTGGTCTGCTCTTTACCGGCTCTTATATTCTTAAAGGGATCAAGAATATCCTTCACGGTCCTACGAACGAAGAATGGGCGCACGGCGAGCATAAACTGACCGACATCAACACCCGTGAAATCGTTGTTATGGTTCCGCTGATGGTTCTCATGCTTTGGTTGGGGATTGCTCCCGCTTGGCTTTTGAATGTCATCAACAACGCTGTGACGGCGATCTTCTAAAGAGGTGAATTATGAATTTTCCAATTCTTAGTGTCATTATCTTCACCCCACTTGTGGCGGCGCTCATCCTGTTGATGATGCCCGAAGACCGCAAGAGGGAAATCCGTGTGGTTGCGTTAGCAGCTGGTGCTTTTGCCATGCTTCTCTCGCTTTGGGTTTACATCCAATACCTGACGCAGGGCTTAACCGGCTACCAGTTCGTTGAAAAATATGATTGGCTGCCGCAATTCGGCATCAGTTTGCACCTTGGCGTAGATGGTATCAGCACTCCGCTCGTCCTGCTGACGGGGATCGTTATGTTCACGGGTGTAATCATCTCGCTTGGCATTGACGACCGCCCTCGCGAGTTCTTCGCCTTCCTCTTCATTTTGGCGAGCGGCGTTTTCGGCGTTTTCGTGGCGCTTGATCTCTTCATGCTTTTCTTCTTCTACGAGATCGCCGTCTTCCCGATGTACTTGCTCATCGCCATTTGGGGCTGGGTCAAGACTCGTGAATACGCCGCCATGAAGCTGACGCTTTATCTTTTCGTTGGCTCGGTTATCGCCCTTGTTGGCGCGTTGGCAATGTATTTCACCAGCGGCATGCACACTTTCGACATGCTCATGTTGGAGACTGCTAACTTCCCCGCAGCCTTCCAGATTCGCTGGTTCTTGCCTGTGTTCCTCGGTTTCGCGGTTTTGGGGGGCATCTGGCCCTTCCACAACTGGTCGCCTGACGGTCACGTTGCAGCGCCTACCGCAGTTTCTATGTTCCATGCAGGTGTATTGATGAAACTCGGTGCTTTCGCTGCTTTGCGCGTTGGCATTATGCTTCTGCCTGCTGGCGCTAAATACTGGTCTCCGCTTATTCTTAGCCTTGCTACCGTCAATGTGGTCTACGGCGCTTTCATCGCCATGACCCAAACCGACCTGAAGTATATGATCGGTTTCTCATCGGTTTCACACATGGGCTTGGTCGTGCTCGGCTTTGCCACTCTGACTCCTGATGGTATGACCGGCGCAGGCGTGCAGATGTTCTCGCACGGTGCAATGACCGCCCTCTTCTTTGCTGCGACTGGTATGGTTTATGATCGCGCCCACACGCGTAAAATTCCCGAACTGGGCGGTATGGCAAAAGCCTTGCCTTACGTTGCGATCACCTTCATCATCGGCGGTTTGGTCTCGATGGGTATGCCTGGCTTCTCTGGTTTCGTTGCAGAATTTCCAATTTTCATGGGCGTTTGGCAAGTCCGCCCGTGGACGGCTATTTTAGCCGCCGTCTCTATCGTCATCACCGCAGCTTATATTATGCTGGCGGTTCGCCGAACTTTCTTTGGTGATATGCCCGAGAAATTTGAAGGTCATATTGGACCCATCTCCGTGATGGACAAAGTTGCTCTCACGCTCCTGAGCGCCCTGATGATTACCTTGGGTTTATTCCCCGGCGTCATGGTGCCGATGGTACAAAGCGGCGTAGAAAATGTCCTGCGCCTTCTAGGAGGTGCATAAATGTTTAGTACTGCTATGTTGATGGCAATTCTGCCTGAACTTCTCCTGCTCGTTGTCGCGCTTCTTGTACTGGTTATGGAACTGGTCTGGAAAGGCGAAGACGGACGTAAATTAGGTTGGTTAGCCTTTGGCGGCTTAATCCTCACCCTAGGCGTGAGTGTGTTTGTCGCCGTCCCAAGCTTTGGGCGCCCCGTCTTTGGCGGGATGATACGCTACGACCTGCTTGGCTTCATCTTCAAGATGCTCTTCATCTTTGGCGCGGCAATGACCGCCCTCTTTATGATGGACAGCGAAAAGCTCGGACAACGTGGCGAATCCTATATTCTGCTCATCACTGCCACCATTGGCATGAACCTAATGGCTTCGGCAAATGACCTAATCATGCTCTACCTCGCCATTGAAACCACCTCCATCCCGATGTACATTCTCGCCGGTTTCATGCGCGATAACGAGAAATCAACCGAAGCGGGTTTCAAATACCTGCTTTTTGGCGCAATGACCTCCGCCATCATGCTCTACGGCTTCAGCTTAATCTTCGGTTTCACCGGTTCCACCGCTCTAACCGCGATTACCGGCTTCTCTATGCCAATGGCTGTTGGCATCATCTTGCTCATCGCTGTTGGTGTTGGCTTCAAGATTTCGCTGGCTCCCTTCCACTTCTGGGCACCTGATGTCTACGAAGGCGCGCCCACCCCGATATCCGGCTTCCTCTCCACCGCCTCCAAAGCCGCCGGTTTCGCGGTTGTGATGCGCCTTTTCATTGGTCTCTTCCCTGACGGGCAGTATGCCCACATGTGGACACTGACCCTCGCCATCCTCGCCAGCTTGAGCATGACTCTTGGTAACCTCGTTGCTTTACGCCAGACCAATATTAAACGTATGCTGGCATATTCCTCTATCGCCCATGCCGGTTATGCTTTAGTCGGTGCTGTTTCTCTCTCGGAACTGGGTGTGGGTAGCGTTACTTTTTACCTGATGGCTTATGTGATGACGAATCTCGCCGCCTTTGGCATTGTGGCTGCCTTTAGCCGTGTCGCTGGCTCAGACGAGATCGCTGACTACGCGGGTATGAGCCGCCGTGCGCCTGGGCTTGCTCTCGCTATGTTGGTTGCATTCCTGTCGTTGACCGGGATGCCGCCCTTCGGTGGGTTTGTAGCGAAAGTCTTTGTTTTCGCCGCAGCCGTCAAAGCGGATATGATTTGGTTAGCTGTTGTCGGTGTTTTGAACTCGATCATTGGCGTTTACTACTATCTGACCGTGCTGAAGGTTGTTTACCTCTACCGCATGGAAGGCGAGAACGAATCTGAACATCCAATCACCTTGACTCGCCCGTATGCCATCGCGCTGACAGTTCTTTCTGCCGCCATCCTCTTGATTGGTATCGTTTTTGCTCCGTGGTTCAATATCGCGAGCAATGCAGCCTCGAATTTGTTCTAGTAAATTGACGAACCTTATAGGCTTTGATATAATCACCCAACTGTGACTATGAGTGAACTAGAACCAAAAGAGCCGAGGAAGAAAATACCGAAACAAAATGTTGTCAACATGACCATTATTGGTCTTGTTGGACAGGTAGGATGCCTTACCTTGGTCATCTTGTTCCTTTTTGTTTTCTTGGGGCTTTGGCTTGATACACATTTTGGAACTCGTCCGTGGATAACAATTGGAATGCTGGTTGCCAGCATTCCAATTGCTTTGGTTGCGATGTTTTTCGTTACGAGAAAGGCAACCGATAAATTTAAAAAAGAATTTGAAATCCGTCAAGAAGAAAGATTAAAAAAGGAGGATGCCATTGGAAGAGACCCGTAAATGGCGATATGGAGTAAACCGCTGGTTCGTATTACTATTCATCATTTTGGGAATAGTTTTTGCGAAAATGTACGCTCCAATTCAGCCACATATTCAAGTTGCGCCGGAACATGTATTCCAGATTGGCAATTTTTATGTGACAAACACAATTGTCGCTATGCTGATTATGGACGTGCTTATCTTGGCTTTCTTTTTCCCCTTTATGCGTGCAGCAAAAAAGGGAACGCTTTTACCTGAAGGTGGTTTCGCTGGTGCAGCAGAAGCGATCATCGAAACCTTGTACAATATGGTGGAAACCTCAGGAGGAAAAGCAACAAAGACAATTTTTCCGTGGTTTGCGACAATCTTTATCACCGTAATAGTAGCGAATTGGATGGAGTTAATTCCAGGTGTAGATAGCATCGGGATTATCGAACATGCCGAGCATGAAGGTCACTTGCTTGCAGCTACGTTTATCCCCGGAGTGATGGCTCTTGTAAAAGGAGAAGGAGCTTATGCTCTAACTGCGTATGTTCGTACTCTTTCTACCGATTTGAACTTTACCGCGGCTTTAGCATTGATATCTGTGGTAATGACGCAAGTCATTGGCATTAAATATCAAGGTATGGCTTATTTCGGTAAATTCCTCAATACGCGTGAGCTTTTCTCGAAACCCTTCCTCGGCGTGATGGATTTGCTGGTTGGTCTGCTAGAGATCATCTCAGAATTTTCTAAAATCCTTTCGTTTACCTTCCGTTTGTTTGGTAATGTTTTTGCAGGGAGTGTGCTACTTTTCCTCGTCGGTTCGATGGTCCCGGTCTTTGTACAATCCATGCTTTTGACCTTTGAATTCGGGATCGGTGCAATTCAGGCATACGTTTTTGCAATGTTGACGCTTGTCTTTATGGCTCAAGCAGCCGCAGGGCATGGCGGAGAACACGAAGAAGCTTAAAGCAAAAAATAATAATTTATTAACGGATGCGAAATTGACCCGCAGAGCGGATGACTAAATTTCTATCCACTCAGAGGTGGAATACCCCACCGGAATCTCTACAATATGGAGGACGTAATACATGGCTAGTGATATCGTTTTAGCTGCGAAATTTATCGGCGCAGGACTTTCGATGATTGGCGCTCTTGGGGGCGGCGTAGGAATTGGTTTGAGCGTACAGGGCGCAATGGGCGGCATGGCTCGTAACCCTGATCTCTATGATACGCTCTTTACGAACATGATTCTTGGGATTGCTTTCTCGGAAGCAATTGCAATTTATTGTCTCGTTATTGCGTTTCTGATGCTTTTTGTTCTTTAGACAAAACGAAATAGAAAAGGAGCCTGAATGGAAGCGTTAGGTCTTAATCTCGGATATCTTATCGTCCAGATACTTAACTTTGCTATTTTATTTGTCGTTTTGCGGAAATGGGTTTATCTCCCTCTTTTGGCAACACTCGACAAACGCCGCGAGACGATTGCACAAGGCATGGAAGATGCCCGCATCGCCGCTGAAGCACGTGCAAACGCTGAAGAAGAAGCGGCAAAGATTAAAGCAGATGCGCAAGCCGAAGCCAGCAAGATTGTTAGCGAAGCAACTGAGCGCGCACAAGCTGCTGCAAAAGACGTTGAAGCCGCCGCTGCTGCGAAAGCGAATGAAGCCAAAGAAAAAGCGATGGCGGATGTCGAAGCTGAACGCAACCAAATGCTTGGCGATCTGCGCGGTCAAGTTGCCGCCCTCGCCATTGCCGGTGCTCAGAAACTGGTCGGTGATGCACTTGACGAAAAACGTCAGCACGCATTGCTCAGCGATTTCTTTGCTGGTGTCAAAGACGGCAAGGTCGTTGTTTTGGATAGCGCCGACTTCAAAGGCGATACCGCTGAAGTAACCAGCGCCCTCCCGTTGACTGACGCTGAACAGGAGACAATCAAGAAAGACATCCTTGCCAAATCTGGAGCGCAGGCTGTCTCTTTCCGCGTTGATCCCTCTATCCTGGGTGGCTTGGTCATCAAAGTTGACGACAAAGTCGTTGACGGCTCTGTCG